>JACPXL010000079.1 GCA_016196555.1 Candidatus Omnitrophota bacterium
CAAACAAAAGAGGCGGCCAAGCGCCATCGTGCGTCTTGGATTGAACTCGGCCAATATCTTTTTACCATTCATAAGGACAAACATTTCAAGAACTGGGGCTATCTCAGTTTTGAAGCATACTGTATGTCGGAGCTTGGCATGAAACAAGCCACGGCTTCGAAACTTTTGAAATCATATTCTTTTTTGGAAAGGGAAGAGCCCCGTCTTGCCGCCGCAAAATTTTCCGAAGACGAAAGCCCGAAGGCCATTCCTAATTATGAATCCGTCAATCTTTTGAGACTCGCCAAAGAAAGTGAAAAAATTCCGGCGCGCGATTATGCGGACCTCCGCAAAGCCGTTTTGGAATCCGGCAAAGAGCCCAAAGAAATCAAAGCACAGGTCAAACAATTGCTTGAAGAAAATGAAGAGCCGGAAACTCCCGAGGCCAAAAGGGCGAAAAGAAACAGTTCGCTAAGGCGGCTTATGACTGTTCTGAATTCAGCCAAGCGCGAATTTGAAAGTGAAAAACTGCTTCCCGCCTTTCTCCTCAAACAAATCACAGATTTAATCGGAAAACTCCAAGACCAGCTGGAATGAAAAGACAGCTGTCATTCCCGCAATTTTTTGGCGGGAATCCATTCACTGATCCCCGACAAAAACTTTCGGGGATGACAATGTTGTCATTGTTTTTATTTCTCCTTATGGGCTGTGCCGCGCTTTTTGGCTGGGACATTCACGCGCCCGGCATTCTCTCGACGGATTTTGCGCTTCAAGTTAAGCCTATTCATGAACGTATCGCTCTTTATCTCGAGCCGAGCGTTTTTTCTTATCAATCTAAAAATCGCGGCGGAAAATTAGCCGATCCCCAAACTTATCATGTGGGCGAGTCCTTTGCGCCCATGCTTGTCGAAGCCTTTCAAAATGGCTTTGATGAGTTTATCTTTCTCGAAACCGAACCTACTCCCGAAATTTTAAAACAATACGGTATTCCTTATTTAGCAGTGGTGCACGTCGAAGATTTTGGAAACAAAGTCACGATGAAAGGCCAGGCCGTGAGCCTTTCCACTCAAACCGTGGTTTTTGATTCTGAAATGACAGAGCTCAAGCGTTTCCATTCCGAGGGCACGAGCGACGCGAAAAAGATTTTCGCCAAAAAAGGCGGCCCGGAAGTCAATCTCAACGCGGCGCTTGAAAATAATGCAAAATTAATCGTTCAATATTTACAGGATTCCATTCTCGCCGGAAATTGGAATAAAAAAATATGATTGTCATTGCCCCACGGGGGCTATCCCGATCCTATGGTAAAAAATTAATAAATGGGATTGCGAGCGAACGTAGTGAGCGAAGCAATCTCGTTTTAAAATCGGGATTGCTTCGCCCTGTTGTTTGGATGCTAGGGCTCGCAATGACAATTGGGCTTAACAATGTTTTTGCGGAGATAGAGGCCGAAGTTTTGCCGAAAACGAATACAAGAGTGGCGGTGAGAGAACATCCGAAAACAGGAGAGCCGTATGTGGCGATTATTTCCGCGGCAGGAGATGACCGGGGCGGGCCTTTTGCGGGGATGAAAAAAATTTCCCGGCCGGATTACCGTATGCTCGATCCCAAAATAAAGTCCGGAACAATTCCGTATGAAGGTCCCGTGAGCAGCCGAAAAAAAGTTTATGTCTTTGCCGCTTCGATCGCTGCGCTTGGCATTGGCGGCGCAACGCTTATTCCGGTAGCGCCGGTAACGGGAGCAGGTGCGGCGAGCGGAGCCGGAGCGTATGCGGCAGCGGGTGCGGGAGTGGCTAGCGGCACTGCGGGTGCAGTTGCGATATCAATGAAAGAGAACAAAAAGCAGGAAGATTATACGCACACCGCAAAATCAGAATCGAGCACGTCATCCTGAGCGCAGCGCACATTTTCGGAGAAGAACCTCCAGTTCTTCCCGAAAAGTACTCGCGCAAAAGGCGCGCAGTGAAGGATCTCGCGAGATTCTTCGGACTTCGTCCTCAGAATGACGGGTGTTTAAGCCTTCGATAAACCGGAATCCAGGCAAGAATCGCTGCGAGACTTAAAAGAATTCCTTCCCAATTTCTTCCGAGTAATAATTCTAAAGGTCCAATAGTCGTCGCCATCATCGCGAAAGTACCCCAAAGCCAAAGCCTTAAAATAGGCCACCAGTTTTCGCCGGATTCCTTTTCGGCAGAATATCTTGACCAAAATCCTGGCGGGCGAACGCGATCATAGAAATTTTGCAATGTTTTGTCCGGACCACGATGGAAAAATAGAGTCGAAGGAAGCCAGAAAAGGGCGCTTCCTAAAACGATAAAGCTAAGGTCCGCGATTAAATTGGATTCCCAGCCGAGCGCTGCAAAACAAACCGGTTTCACGAAAATAAGCGGGAAACTCACGAACATGGCAATAATTTCGCTGGCCGGATTAATGCGCCACCAAAACCATCGCAAAAAATAAACCGGCCCGATTGCCGCCGTGAGATTCAGAATAAAAGTATAAACCTCTCCGATACTTTCCGTATAAAATGCCACGACCATCGAAGCAGCCGCCAGAAAATAGGGAACAATTTTTCCCACCAACACATAATGACTTTCCACCGCATCTTTTTTAACAAAACGTTTGTAAAAATCATTCACAAAATAAGAAGAGCCCCAGTTTAAATGCGTGCTCATGGTGGACATAAAGGCGGCAAAAAATGAAGCGACCATCACACCGCGCAAGCCTTCGGGAAGCAGCATGGTGATGAGCCGGGGATAAGCCCTTTCATGATCGGTGAGATTGGGGAGAAGAATAAGTGAAGCCAGGGCTGTGATAATCCAGGGCCAGGAGCGAAGCGCGTATTGCGCGATGTTGAACCAAAGAACTGCCAGCGTGGCCTGCTTTTCATCTTTGCATGAGGCAATGCGCTGAACAATAATTCCGCCGCCGTCGGTATTTTTCCAGGCCCACCATTGAATCAAGATCAGTCCGAGAAACCATCCGAAAGGAGAAGCCAAAACTTGGTCCGCATTTTCGCCATAAAGCGGAGGAATAATGGCGAGTTTTCCCGTGCCTTCTAATTGATGAACGATATTCGGCATGCCGCCAGCGGCATTCACAGCATAAAACGCCAGCATAATTGCGCCAAGCATCGCAATAATATATTGAAAAAAATCGGTGAGAATAACGCCCCAAAATCCGGAAAGGGAAGAATAAATCACGGTCAGTCCCATGCAGAAGAAAATAGACTGAGCTTTGCTCCAGTCTGTAGTTTCCTGCATAACTTTGGTCAGGCCGGTCATAGGCCATGCGCCCATGACAAAAACATTGTAAACAAGTCCCCAATAAAGCGCTTTGAATCCGCGCAAAACTGCGGCTGAGCGCCCGGCGTAGCGAAGTTCCACGAATTCTACTTCGGTAAGAACTCCGGCACGTTTCCAAAGTTTGGAAAAAAAGAAAACCGCAAACATCGTGCTGATGGCAAGCGCCCAAACCTCCCAATTTCCCCAAATTCCGCGGCGGCGGACAATTCCGGTGATGAGAAGAGGAGTATCCGAAGAAAATGCCGTAGCAGCCATCGAAGTGCCGGCCAGCCACCAGGCAAGTTTGCGGCCGGAAGCAAAATAGGATTCAATCCCTTCCGAAGCTTTTTTAGTGAGGGCGACGCCTAAAAATAAACTGACGAGGCAATAGAGGACAACAACAATCCAATCAAGAAGCTGCATGAAATCTCACGGGATAATTTTTCCTAAAATCACGGCCTTGCGGGCACCCGTGGTTTGCGGAAGGTGATTCGTTTCTCCGTGGATCGCGCGCAATGCAAAAAAGGCAAAAGCGGCGGGCTCCTTGGCTTGAGCGTGAAGGCCCCAATTTTTAATCGAACGGACCGGAATGGGTGAGAATAAATTTTTGAGATGATTCATCAAAGTCAAATTGAACGCTCCTCCGCCGCTCACAATGATTTCCCGTATAGTCGTCCTAACAAAGCTCTGATAGCTATGATGAATCGTCTTCGCGGTGAAATAAGTTAAGGTGGCGATTAAATCCTCGGGCTTTGCTTTCCAGAGATAAGAAGGAATAAAGCTCTCGTTGAAAATTTCCCGACCGGTCGATTTGGGCGGTTTTTGCCGGAAATAAGGGTGATTGAGCATTTGCTGAATCGCTTTCTCATGAATTCTGCCGCCGACGGAAAAATCGCCGCCGCGGTCAAAGGATAATCTTCCTTTTGTGATTTTTTGAATGGCAAAATCGATAAGACAATTTCCCGGCCCTGTATCGAAAGCAACCGGGGAAATCGATTTTCCCACCACTGTGACATTGCCAATGCCGCCGATATTTTGCAAAGCACGAGCCGGCCCACCGCCGAAAAAGTAATCATCAAAAAAAGAAATAAGCGGTGCGCCCTGGCCTCCGCAGACAATATCGCCGGGCCGGAAATCGGAAACAACAGAAATGCCCGTCCGTTCTTTTAAAAAGGAAGGTTCGCCTATTTGAAATGTGTTCGGAGGGGAATCATTGGGGCCGTGATAAATAGTTTGCCCATGTGATCCAATAACGGCTACGCGCGAAAAAGAAATCCGCGCTTGCTTTAGGAATTTTACTGTTTGGTCCGCAAAAAACCTTCCCAAAGAAAAATTTAACCGAGAAATTTCATCCGCCTTTAGAAATCGTCCTTTTAAAATTTGGCGGCGTAAATTTTCAGGGTAGGAGAAAGTTTGGTAATGAAGGAGACGGAAGCGGCGATTTTGAAATTCGCAAATCGCCAGCGAAACACCGTCCGCCGAAGTTCCAGACATCAAGCCGATTGCCAGTTTTTTATTTTTCATTCTCGACAAAAGATTTCGGGGATGACACTTGTAAGGCCTCTCTGAGAAAACCGTTATGTTTTTTGAGCGAACGTGCGGCGCGGGGATAGTCCCAATTTTTGCGGGCCATTAAAATGGCAAGCTTGGCATTTTTTTTCGATTTATGAAAATATAGGGAGGCCTCTTTGGCCGAAACTTTACCGAGTCTTTGAATAATGCTAAGGGCCCGTGCCGTAAGCTTTTTAGACTTGGGCTGCAAATCCACCATCCAGTTTTGATAAACCTTTCCGAGCCCAATCATGGAACAAACCGTCAGCATATTAAGAACAAGTTTTGTGGCGGTGCCGGCTTTTAGACGCGTCGAGCCTGTGATGACTTCCGGGCCGACTTTGGGAGCGATAAGACAATCGATGAAATGGCGAAAAGGGGAAGCGTCATTACAAGCAACCAAAATGGTTTTGATCTTTTTTTCTTTTGCGGCTTGAAGTGCTCCGGCCACAAACGGTGTCACGCCGCTTGCCGCAATGCCGATTAGGATATCTTTTGGCCGGAGTTTTTTGCGGAAAATGCGCAAGCCTTCTTCCTTATTATCCTCTGCGCCTTCCTGAGAACGGAAAACGGCCTTTTTCCCGCCGGCCATGACTGCTTGGACCAAACTTGGGGGCGTATTAAAGGTAGGAGGGCATTCGGCGGCTTCTAAAATACCAAGTCTTCCGCTGGTGCCTGCGCCGGCAAAAAATAATCTTCCTCCGCTGCGAAGGGAATGGACAATGAGCCGTACTCCCGCGGCAATCTGGCGTTTTGTTTTAGCCACGGCTTTGGGCACATTCGCATCTTCGGAATTAATCATCTCAATTGCTTTTTCGATGGGAATGCCGTCAATTCGTTTCGAACGGCGATTTATTTTTTCTGTGGGAAGTTTGGAATAATCCACGCGCTTCATGGAACGGCAGAATAACATAAAGGCTGGCCCGCCGCAATTCTGATATAATAAACGCAATATGAATCTTGAAGATCTTGTCGGCCTTCAGACAATGATCGGAGTCTCTAACTCCGAAGTCACGCCTGATCTCATCCGCTTATTTCGCGACACCCATGCGGGCGGGTTGATTGTTTTTCGCCGCAATTTTAAAACCGCTGCTGGTTTCAAATCATTTCTTTCCGGCCTCGAAAATGTTCTTCAAAAAAAACTTCTTGTCGCTGTCGATCATGAAGGCGGCCGGGTGATTCATTTGGCAGAAGGAATCACTGTTTTTCCGGACAATTTGGCCTTAGGCCGTACTTCCAATGAGGATTTTGCCCGCCGTCAGGGCGAAATTGAAGCGGGCGAGCTGCGGCGTTTGGGAATTGATCTCAATCTCGCACCTACTTTGGATGTTTTAACTGCAAAATTCAGCCCTAATATAGGCATTCGCTCTTATGGTCCGGATGCGGAACTTGTTGCCCGATTGGGCACTGCGCGCATCAAAGCCATGCAGGCGGGCGGTCTTTCCGCTTGCGCCAAACATTTTCCCGGTCAAGGGCAGTCACCCCTTGATGCTCATTTGGATTTGCCGGTCCTTGCGACAACCTGGGAAGAAATGGAAAAAATTCATTTAAAACCTTTTCGCTCAGCTATTGAGGCAGGTGTAGATACGGTGATGACGTCTCATCCCATTTATCCGGAACTTGATCGCGCTAAAGTTCCGGCAACCTTTTCTAAAAAAATTGTTCGCGAACTTTTGCGCAGCCGGCTTGGCTTTCAAGGGACGATTTTGAGCGATGATTTGGAAATGGGGGCTTTGAAAAATCTTTGTTCCATCGGAGAATCTGCCTGCCGCGCAGTCGAAGCAGGCCATGATATGGTCCTGGTGTGTAAATCCGCTGATGCGCAAAAAGAAGTTTTCCGAGATCTTCTGGCGGCTTATGAAAAGAAACGCTTAAATTTAGAAAATTTAAAAGAGAGCTCAACCCGTATTCTGAAATTAATTAATAAGCGAAAAAGTTGTTTTGCCGATACGAATCCCGCCGCTCATCCCGAAGGCAAAGCCCTTGCCAGGGAAATTGCCCGGAAAGGAATCGAGATTAGTCTCTGTCATTGCGAGCCCGAAGGGCGAAGCAATCCCGCTTTTAAAAACGAGATTGCTTCGTCGGCTTTACGGCCTCCTCGCAATGACGGACAAAAAACTCTGGTTATTTTTCCGCAAATTTCTTCGCTGGGCGGACAAATCTTTATTGAAAATGAATTTCGGGACGAGAAAAAGTTTTTACAAGACTATTTGACCCGTCAGGGAATAGAGGACAGCGAGATCGCCGTTGTTAAAATTTCACCCGAGGATCATGAAATCAGTGCCTTAGAATCCCGCGCTAAAAAAGCGGACACCACGGTTTTCTTTTGTTATGACGCTCATCTTTTCCCCAAAACCCGGGAATTGCTGGAAAAAATTCAACTGACAGCAAAACGATGCGTTGTCATTCTTTTGCGGGATCCCTATGATAAAGAGTGGGTACGGCCGGATGTGGCTTGCGTGAATGCTTTTGGCTTTCGAAGTGTGCAAATCGAAGCTGCGCTGGATCGTTTATTTCAAGAACATACAACCCGTCATTCTGAGGCCGAAGGACGAAGAATCTCGCTGGATCCTTCGCTCAGCAAAGCAGCCCTTTAGGGTCGCTCAGGATGACGATCAAGAGGCTAAAATCAGATGTCGAAAAAAATAGTCTTAATCACATGCCTTGCTTTCATCCTGGCCGGGTGTTCGAGCAATTATTGGATGGCTAAGTTCTATATGTTTCAGGCCGAAAATGCCTATTGGAAAGGCTATGAGCTCCGGCGCAAAAAAGTGGCCCCTGAAATTCGTCTTAAGGAATATACCATTGCTTGCGATAATTTTTTAAAGGCCTATAAAAGTGACCCAAGTATTTTTACGCTTTTTCGAATCGAAACGGCCCTGGAATCTTGCATACGGACCCATCATCAAGAAGGACGGGAAATCTTTGAGCTTTTCCGGGACGAATACATTAAACAACATCCCACCGAGGCAGAATATGGCGATGCCATGCCCTCTTTGGATATGTAATAGGTAACTATGCGCAAGCATCCCCATTTATTTGAAGTTCATGCTCTCCGCTGGCTCAATTCTCTGAGCAATCAATACAATAAACGTCTGACTCTTTCCACAGTTCCTGATCAGGAATGGAAGCGTTTGACAGATCTGGGGTTTGAATTTGTTTGGCTGATGGGAGTATGGAAACGAAGTCCCGCTGCCTTGCATCAAGCCTTGACGATTCCTTCACTTCGCCATGCTTACAGTGAGATTTTTCCTCAATGGGCTGAAAAAGATATTGCAGGTTCGCCCTATGCCATCTATGAATATTCCCTGGATCCTGCGCTGGGGAAAAAAGGGGAACTTAAAGAACTCAAAAAGAAATTGAATCACATGGGGCTGGGACTAATCCTCGATTTTGTTCCTAATCATTTGGCCATGGACCATCCTTGGACAATCAGCCATCCCGGACGTTTTGTAAGCGGAACAGAGAGCGATTCTCAAGAACATGTGGACTGGTTTTTCAAAACCCCTAAAGGCAATTTATTCGCCTATGGGCGTGATCCCAATTTTCCGCCATGGAGCGATACGGTTCAGGTGAATTTTTTTTCTGCTGAAATGCGCAAGACTTTAACTGAAGAATTACTTCACATCAGTGAATGTTGTGACGGGGTACGCTGTGATATGGCCATGCTCGGCCTGAACCGCGTTTTTGAAAGAGTTTGGGGGAATGTGCTGAAAAATCATCCACGGCTTAAAGAAGAATTTTGGCCGGAAGCCATCAGCCAAGTCAAAAGCCGTCACAAAAATTTTCTTTTTATAGCGGAAGTGTACTGGGGACTTGAAGGCGCGCTTCAGGAAATGGGATTTGATTATGCCTACGACAAAACCCTTTATGACCGTGTGCGTTATGAAACCGCTTCTCAAATCCAGAATCATTTGCAGACCGAAGATCTTTATTATCATCGCGCCCTGCGCTTTATCGAAAACCATGACGAACCTCGTTCGGCCAATGTGTTCGGGCCGGAGCGTGCCCGCGCGACCGCAGTCATTCTAAGCACCGTGCCGGGGATGAGACTCTTTTATGACGGACAGATGGAAGGCAAAACCGTTCAGCTTCCCATTACATTAGTGCGGGAACCCAGGACAGCGGCCGATGGCAATATGGTGGCTTTTTACGAAAAACTTCTCCGCGCGGTCAAACAGGAAGCCTATCATGCCGGAGAATGGAGAATTTTGGAAATTGCTCAAGCCTCGCAGAATAATATCAGCCATCAGCATCTTTTGGCCTGGTCCTGGTCCACCGATAAAGATTTAAAAATTGTCATAATCAATTATTCGAGGGTCCCCTCTCAAGGCCGTTTGAAAATTCCGCATTTTTTTCCCGCAGTAAACGGAATTAAATTTTCTGAAGAAATCACCGGCAAAAAATTTTATTTTGCCGAACAAGACCTTTATCAGCAGGGAATGGCCATAGATATGGAACCTTGGGAGTATCAGTTACTTTCGCGGGAGGAATAGAAAATGAGGCAGAAAAAAACGCTGCGTGCTTTTCGGCATTCATTTTTTTCTATCCTGACTCTTTTTTTCTCGGTGCCGGTTTTTGCTGCCGGTGAAATATCTTTAATGAATCTCCAGCTTTCGCCTCTGATTCCCGTCAAATCCGCCTATTACACCATCGATCCCAAAGTATTGCCGGCCGCTGAACCCGGATTTCTGCAATTTCATATTCATTCGGCTCATGCGGATTATGAAATCGAAGGATTGGTTGCCCTCAAAAAACTTTTACATGAAATCGAAGTCATCGAGCAAATCCGCCGCAATGAAGCAGGAAGCGGATTTTTTGAAGGGATTACAGACTCGCTTTCCGATACGGGGGAGGGATTTGTCCGCCTTGTCAGCCATCCCATTAAATCGGTTCAGGGAGTTGGAAAAGCGGCCGGCAAACTGGCCGGAAAAGTCGGCGGAATTTTCAGAAAAAAAGAAGCGGCCGAAAAAACTTCTTTTTCAGAAAAAATGCTGGGATCAGCAGAGCGCGATATTGCCAATAAATTTAGCGTGGATGTTTACACCACGAACCCTTATTTGAAGGAATTACTCCGGCGCATGGCAAAGGCCAGGCTTGGCGGTGAAGGGGCCGCCATGATCGGAAAAATCCTTATTCCTGTCGCGGCCCTTGTCTCTGTTACGATTACAGTCAGCGGCGTTAACGGAGCGGCAGACCGCTTGGTCAATGATAAAAACCGTTACGATCTTTATCAGCTTAATCATGAAGCGTTAGTAGGGCTTGGATTTGCGCCTGCCGAGATCACCAAGTTTTTAAACAATCCTCAGTACACTCCGCGTGAGTTTACGTATATCCGCTTTTATCTGGAAAAATTAAAAGATGTGCCCGGTCATCGCGAAATTTTAAGAAAAGCGGCCGCTGCCCAGACTCCTTGGCAAGTTAAAAAAATCCTTTATGAGGCCCAAATTGCTGCGGACAGAATGAAAGAAACCGCACCTTATCAAAAACTTCAGTTCTTTGAAGAAGGTTTGGCGGTTTTAGAAAAAGACAAAGTTGTTTTAATTGTTCCTTATGATTATCTGGACAAATCACGGCTTAGCGACAGCGTGCTTCAGAGAGTTTCGGAGCTCAAAACGTCGTGGCATCAGGAGTCCGCTGAAATTGCAAGTGCGGGAAAAATCACACAGGGATTTTTAAATCAGGCCTTTGCAAAAGGAATCAAAACCTCAGACCGGATACTGCTCAAATAACCTGTCATCCTGAACGTAGTGAAGGATCTAGATTCTTCGGCCCTTCGGACCTCAGAATGACGATAAGGAGGACGTATGAAAGGTGTGGTGATTGGAGTCATTGTTGCTATCGCGATTGTATTTCTGGGATTTTACTGGCTTGGCAAAGTCAGTGAAGAACAGGGAAGAAAAATTTCGGCGCAAAGAATTAATGCCGCTGAGGCCGAAGCAAGCAAATAGCGCTCAGGCCCGCAGCTGTTTTTCCGCATCCACCACATCGCGGTTGATGAGTTTACGCGCCCGCGAAGCCTTCTCCTGCAATTCCTGTAAAGTGTGCGGAGCATGAATTAATTCCCGTAAAAGCTGGACCACCATTCTCAGGGCCCGCACCATTTCTCCTTCATCCACGCTGGTTAATCGAAAAATTTTGTCGAAATTTTCTCCGTGTGTCCAAGCTTCAACGGCCGGTGCCAGATTCAAATGCGGAAACTTAGTATAAGGAAAGACCCGCGCTTTGGCTTCGCGCTTATGAATCGTACGGGAATAATGTTCCGCAGCTTTTCTTATTTTTTCCGCCCGGCTGCTGAGGCGAGGCAGGCTGTCGCCTTTACGCGGTTCAAAAACAAGCGAAGCGAGAAGAATGACGAGGCCTGCTTCATCCAATTTTTCGAGCATTCCATCCGCCTGCATTTCGGAAAGTATGAGTTCGTACCCAAATAGGGAAGATGCGAATTCTCCCTTGGTTGTGAGCCCTTCCCCTGTGAAATATTCCATCTCTTCCAAAAGGTCCAATTTTCTTTCAATCAAAGCCAGCCCGTCTTCGCGTTTTCTCCCGAAAGACTGAAAATGATGGAATGTGCGCGGATAAATACTCACCAGATTTCGCCCCATGTCGCGATAGAGATTGAGCAGGGTGGCATAGGTCGTGTTCCATTGGCTGCGTATGGGTTCGGGCTTTCCGTAAAGAATGCGTTCGAGTTCGGAAAAGGGAATGTTTTGAGGATTGACGCGCAAGTAAACATGGCCTTCGGGGTCCAGACTGCGGCGCCCTGCGCGCCCGGCCATTTGATAAAAATCGCGCGAAGTAAGAATGCGAAATCCGGTGCCGTAAAATTTTTCCAATTCATCGAAAAGAACACTTCGGGCCGGCATATTAATTCCAAGCGCAAAAGTCTCGGTGGTAAAAATGACTTTAATGAGCCGGCTTGTGAAAAGCTGCTCCACGACTTCTTTTAAAGTGGGAAGCATGCCCGCATGATGATAGGCAATGCCGCGCTCGACAAGCGGCCGGAGTTCTTCGGCCGAGGCTTCTGAGACCAAATCATAACGCTCGGTTAGAGTATCGAAAACTTTGAGAATTTCAAGCCGCTCGGAATCATTCAGAAAATTAAATTGAAGCGCTTCGGAGGCCAGGAATTCCGCACGGCGACGGCCGAAAACAAAATAAATGGCGGGAAGCCGCTCTTTTTGCACGAGATGGGTGAGGATTTGGTCCAGACGATTGGGTTTAATGCGCGGCAGACGCATTCCGCGGTGCCGGTCGCGGCGCGCAAGGCGCCAGACCCCGCGGTTTTCATAACCTTCGCGGCGCAGGACTTTCAAATTTTCGTAAATTTTCCCCTGGCATTGAAAAAGAAAATGAAGCGGGACCGGCCGGCGGGATTCTTCCACCACGGCAATCGGGCGCTCATGGACATTGCGTATCCATTCCGCAAGCTGCTGCACATTGGGGACCGTGGCGCTCAGCGCAAGAATGCGTATTTCAGCGGGCGTGAAGAGAATAGCTTCTTCCCAAACTGTGCCGCGTTCCGGGTCATCTAAATAATGGATTTCATCAAAAATGACCCAGCCGGTTTTGAGAATTCTTTCGTGATTTTCAAACAGGGAATTGCGGTAAATTTCCGTGGTCATAATCACAATAGGGGCTTCCGGGTTGATCGAAACATCGCCGGTGAGAATACCGACTTTTTCATCGCCAAACCGTGCCCGGAAATCGCGGTATTTCTGATTGCTCAGGGCCTTGATCGGCGCAGTGTAAATCACTTGCTCGCCGCGCGAGAGCGCTTTTTCAATGGCTGCCTCGGCAATTACGGTTTTCCCCGAACCGGTGGGAGCGGAAATCAAAACGGAATGTTCTTTCTCAATCCATTGAATAGCTTCCTGCTGGAAGGGATCTAATTTGAAAGGCATAAAAGATTATATTCATTTCGCGCGAATTTTGTTATAACTTTTGACCATGAAACCCGTATTGATTATTCACGGCGGCGCAGGAGACGGCTCAAAAAACAAGGCCCGTATTGCGCGAATCAAAAGAAAAATCGCGCGCATTCTTAAACGTTCTTACCGCATCCTTTCTGATCAAAATGCGCTCGAAGCAGTGACCTATGCGGTGCGGATGATGGAAGATGATCGGGAATTTAATGCGGGCCGCGGTTCTTATCTTCAGGCGGACGGACATGCCCGGCTTTCAGCTTCGGTCATGGATGGTTCACGGGAACGTTTTGCGGCCGTGATTAATTTGGAAAACATTAAAAATCCAATTCTTACGGCCCAATTACTTTTGAATGAAAAATTCCGTGTTCTCGCCGGCCAAGGGGCTTTTCGATTTGCCCGGAAAAAAGGATTCAGGGCAGTGGAAATGCGCACATCGCGCTCGATCAAACGATGGAAAAAAGCAAAAGATAAAGGCTG
The DNA here is from genome assembly GCA_016196555.1 of Candidatus Omnitrophota bacterium. GTDB lineage: Bacteria > Omnitrophota > Omnitrophia > Omnitrophales > Aquincolibacteriaceae > JACPXK01. The sequence continues at coordinate 13,214 of JACPXL010000079.1, forward strand.
CGATACGGTGGGGGCTTGTGCGCTTGACCGGTTTGGCAATCTCGCCAGCGCGACTTCCACAGGGGGAAGGGGAATGGAATTTCCCGGCCGCGTGAGCGACAGCGGCATGCCCATTGCCAATTATGCCACGGCCGGTTGTGCGGTTTGTGCTACCGGCTTTGGCGAACAAATTATTGACGAAGGGCTGGCCGTCAAAATTGCCGTGCGTTATCAAGACGGCCATTCTCTGAAACAAGCTTTTAAGAAAACCTTTCGCGAAGTTCGATTAAAAAAACGGTCCATGGGAGCGATCGGAGTGGACCGGAAGGGGAAAATCGCTGCCGGTTTTACAAATCCTTCCATGATTTACGGCTGGAAAAAAAATCATTCTCGCACGTTTTTGGCGGGAATCTAGCGAGAAAGGGAAATCGAAATGAAAAAAAGTAATCTCCTCGCAATGACATGTCTCTCATTTTTATTGTACTCTTGCGCATCGGGACGTAATGCGCGAGTCATTTCTGAAGAGAAAATTACTACCGGAATGACTTGGTCGGAAGAAGATAGGACAAAAGTTCTGGCGGTCCAGACATTAAAAATAACTCCTGAGGCAAGTTATCATTGGATACGCCTCAACGGGGCCGAAAAATCTCATATTCATAAAGAGCATGACCTTGCGGTGTTCATCTTAAAGGGTAAAGCCCGTTTTTATTTTGCGGATCACAAAATCGACGTGAAATCCGGGGATGTGATTGAAATCCCGCGCGGAAAAATTCATCGGGCCGAGAAAAAAAGCAAAGAACCGGTAGAAGTTTACGCTGTTTTCACTCCGCCTTTCGACGGTAAAGATCATCATGAGCTTTCCGAAGAGAAATAAACGATCAAAGCAGATTTGTGCTTAGCCCAGCGAAATATTACTTTCTGAGGAAACGGCCACTTCTTCGGTTTGAGGAAGGGTGAAATAAAACGTACTGCCTTTATTCTCTTCACTTTCCACCCACACTTTGCCGCTGTGTAATCCTACGATTTCCTTCACAATGGTAAGGCCGAGGCCGGTCCCCGATTGATTGCCGATCTGAGGATCATGGGCCTGTTCAAAACGTTCGAAAATGAGGCGCATCTTTTCTTCCGGAATCCCAATGCCCGTGTCCTTGACGGCAATGCGCAGACTCTTTTTGGTCGGGTCTTCCGTATGAATATTGATCAAAATCTGTCCTTGGGCCGGCGTAAATTTGATGGCATTGTCGATCAAATTGACTAAGACCTGAAGAATGCGCGACTCATCCGCAAAAATGGTGGTGTCCGGGCTCTTCGATTCAATTCCGATTTTGATTTCTTTGCGGTCCGCCAGAATTTCGGTGTTTTTAACGGCCTGCTGGACAAGCGGCATCAAATCAATATTGCGTTTGTTGAGTCTCATTTTTCCGGCTTCAAGCGCGGTAATGTCCAGCAGATCACCGATTAGAAGCTGCAAATGATGTCCCTGCCGTTCAATGATTTCAAGAAAATGTTTAATCTCTTCCGCTTTAAGCTCCTGAGAAGTATTTTTTTGATTTTCCAAAAGAAGGGAAGCGCTCCGCGTGATCGAAATAAGAGGTGTTTTTAATTCATGCGAGACATTCGCCAAAAAGTGGGATTTGAGTTCATTGACATTTTGCAGCATGGCCATAATGCGGCAGATTTCCTGGATAAAGGCTTTTGAGCGCAAAGACAACACACCGACGATGCGGCCGTCGTCCAAACTGACGGGCAGATGGCGGAATTCGCGTTCGGCGAAAAGTTTGAAGACTTCAATGACTGGGCGCGAAATGTTGACCGTCTCAACCGGGGAAGTCATGACATCTTTGACGAGCGTGGTTTTGGGGTCTCTTTCTGAGCCTACAATCTTATTGAGGACATCGCGTTCGGTGAAAATACCGAGGGGCTTTTTTTCAGTATCGATGACGATGACGGAGCCGATACTATGCTGCTGCATCCGTTTGACGACTTTGATGACCGTCTCATTGGGATAAGCCCCGATGACAACGGGTGTTACCCACTCTTTAATTTCAATCATTGGCGCTTCGTTCCTGTTTTAAACTTCCGTTTTGACGATGGTTTAAACAGACTATTGAAAGTGTGCCATCAAGTATAGAAAAAAGCAAATCAGGCCTTTTCTATTTAGAACTTGACATAAAAAACGGCTCATATAGCATATTGGTCCATTACCATGCTTGTTTGGCAATTTTAATTTCATGTGTTAAGCTTTGAGAAAATATCGGGTCAAAAAAACATTTCAGCAGAGGAGAAGCAACAAATGAAAAAACTTTCGGTCATTCTGGCATCGTTTCTATTCCTAACTCATATATCGGGCATTGCATTCGCCCAGGAAGAAGTTGAAACGGAATACTCTTACGGCACGGTCAAGAGTGTCTCCGGCGCTCAAATCATCGTGAGCGAATATGATTTTGAAAAAGATGCAGATGTGGATGTAACCTATACCACGGATGCTTCAACCCAGTTTGAAGGTGTTGCCGCCATTGGCGAAGTCGGTACAGGCGATGATATCGAAATTGATTATGTGGTCAAAGGCGGAAACAAAAACGCAACTTTAGTGAGCATTGAAAAAGCAGCCGCTGCAGAAGCGGTCCCTGCTGCAGCTCCGGTGCCTGAAGTGGCTCCCGAAGCGGCGGTTCCTGCTCCTGAAGCACCCGCTGCGGCCCCTGCGCCAGCGGCCGAAACTGCACCTGAAGCGGCAAAACCCGCAGCTCAGTAATTATTTCGCGATTAAAAAATTAAAAGGGACAGGTTAAAGCCTGTCCCTTTTTTATTAACTTCTCTTCTGGGGGACGATGGAACTTTCATTCCTCGCTTTTTTGATCGCAGTCGGTTTTCTCATTAAAAGCCTCAATATTTTAAGTTACCGGTTGAGCGTTCCTTACACCCTGCTTTGTTTTTTTTCTCTTTGGATCGGATTATTGTTCCTTCCGCATTCAATTTCGCCCCGGATGATCAGCTTATTCGGATGGTTTACCCTCATTCTTGCTTTGGTTTTTCTCGTCATCGAGCAGGTTTATTATTTACTGCAATGGCTGGGCCGGTCCCTCTCCTTTAAAACCGGTGGCAGCAAAAAATTACCCAAAGAATTGGGCGAAGTGCTTTCAGCGCTCGAACAACTTGCTTCCAAGCGAACCGGGGCCCTTATCGTGATTGAAAGAAAACAACCTCTCGACCCTTTTATTCGCAAAGCCGTGACTTTTGATGCGGAAATCAAGGCCGATGTCCTTATTTCCATTTTTCACACCAGTTCTCCGCTCCATGACGGTGCGCTTGTCATCAGCAAAGGGCGTATCAAAGCCATGCGCGTTATCCTGCCGCTCACGGAACAATTGCAAATTGCTTCCGGATTTGGGACCCGCCACCGTTCTGCGCTCGGCATGTCGGAAAAAACCGACGCGATTATTTTGGTTTCTTCGGAGGAACGGGGGACGATGAGTATTGCGTTCAGAGGTAAATTGATGCAGGGAGTTTCCCGCGAAAAGCTGCACGAACTCTTTCACACCGCATTGCGGGGAAAAGACCTCTCGTCAGAATGACGGATCCGGATTTTCTCGTGTCAGGCGAATAAAATAACGGAATAATTTTGCCTGGCTGGAATCTTTGGGTGTTCTTTCCGGATGCCACTGCACGGCAATCGTGCGGGGAGGGCCTTCGATGGCTTCGGGAATGCCGTCTTCGGCCACGGCCGTAATCCGGATGGAATGTCCCGGCACTTTAACGGCCTGATGATGATGGCTGTGAACGACCACGGACCTTTTGCGGAAAATTTTGTGGCATAAAGAGCCCGGCTGAATTTCTACCCGGTGCAAAGGCTGGCGTTTGGAGCAATGGTCTTTGGCGCCTTTGACCTCCGATTGAATGTCCTGATGAAGTGTCCCGCCGTAAATCACATTTAATAATTGCATGCCGTGGCAAATGGCCAGCACGGGAATTTTTTTCTTCTGCGCCGCTTTATAAAGATGCATTTCGAAATAAGTCCGCCCGCGGTAAATCGGCTGAATTTTTTGTTTGGATTTTTCTCCGTAAAAAGAAGGATGAATGTCCGCACCGCCGATAATGACGAGGCCATCGATGTGTTCCAAAACTTTCGCGGCATCGCGCGAAAAGGGATTGATGGGAAGAAGCATAGGAATTCCTCCGGCCCGGATGACAGCACGAACATAACGATAATCGCAGGAAAGCTCAAACTCCGCAAAATAAGGTTTGAGTTTGACGACTTCACAGGTAATTCCGATAATCGGTTTGCCTTTTTTCTGCCGCCGGTCCCGTTTCTTCCGGCGTTTATGGCGTTTCACCACCGTGCCTCCTTCCGGCCGAGCCAGGTCCGGTCAATATTGGGGAGTTTCACCCCGAGCTTTTTGGCGAATTGTTCGAAAGAATTCCCGTCCAAAAGCTCTTCAATGGCCACGGCATACCGCTTGGCAAATTGCCTCTGCCAAGTCGGGTGATGTTTCTTGCGGTACTTTTCTGCCGCTCTCCTAATGACTTCGGCCTGATTCCATCCTTTTTTGAGGTATTTAAAAATGCGTATGACCTCCTCAGGAATGTCCATTTGATCGAGTTCTTCCTCATATTTCCGGAAAAAAAGGTCCACATAAGCGGAAGTCCGGACCCAGTGATTGGTCCAGACAAGGCGTGCCATGGCCCCGATTTTGACCGCCCGTTCCCGGGCTTTCAAATAATTGGGGTGCGTCGATGCATTGTAAGAAGATTTATATTTGAGCCATCTTAACGCGACCGCGCGGCATACGCACAAAATGGCGACTAGATATTCCGGAATGGAAGCATCACAGACGCGGATTTCCAAAGTCGGCGGTTTTTTCTTCCCGCCGCGATTAAATGTCATTTCGCGAAAATGATGTTTGTAAAGTGTCCCTCGCCGGGTTGCTTTGCAATATTTATCCGAACCTTTTAAAAGGCGGTTTGAAGAAAAGGGCGTGATTTTTTCCCGCCATACCGGTGAATTTCCTGCCAGTGCGATCAAAAAGGGAATGTGGTCATGAATGCGTAGTGCCAAATCTTTGGCTTGTTTATAAGTAATGCCTTTTTTGCCAAGCGCAAAATGAAAATGACTTCCGGCAAAACGGTCAGTCCATCCGCCAACGGGGAAGATCACGTAACGTGTATCGTGTCCATTTTTTTTGCGGAACTCGGAATATTTTCTCAAACTGCTTTTTAACAGAAAAAAAGCTTCGCGGATGGTGGAAAAAACCTTGCTGTTGTACTCCGTGCCGATCGACCAATCGCGCGTAAAGCGCTCGCCTTTTTCCACACTGGAACGTTTGGGGAAATGGAGTTCGCGGCAAATGCGGTTTTCGGGCAGGGCTATGGAATAACTTTCAAGTTCCACGCCCATGGTGATTGCGGAGGGCCGTTTTTTTCGTTTTTTCCGGGTCATAGAAAAGGCGTATTGTATCAAAAAAGGGAGGGGATGTTAGGCCTTTTTCGGGGACGAAAATCTTTCACCCTGTTAGATAATGATCGCTATTGATCGAAAGCGAAATTTTGAAGTTTGACAGGGAGTAGCCCATGGCGTAAAGTTTACAAAATCTTTTCTTAAGCTTAAAACTAACTATGCCCCTTAAAGCCAAGAGAGTAGTCTCTCTACTCACGATTATTGCTTTTCTTTTGACTCAGACCGGCATCTCTCCCGATGCCTGGGCGGGACTGTCTTTGGCCCCCGCCGCAGAAGTCAAAACTCATCACGCCTTTCAACTTGAACTCCCTCCCGATCTCGGCACGGTGGAATCTCTTATTTCTGGATCTGGTCCCGCTGTCATTCACATTCAAGAAGCCCACGGCAATGCCGGAGTTCAGAAAAAAATCCGCGACATTCTTCATTTTTTAAAAAATCAATATGGCGTGAAGCTGGTGCTGCTTGAAGGGAGCGCTTTTAAACTTCATCCGGAGCTGGCGCGTTTTTTTCCTGAAGACATGAATTTGACCATGGAAGTGCTCGAATCCCTGGCGGACAAATCACTCGCCACCGGCCCCGAACTTTTTCTCGCAAAAGAACAAAACGCCGAAGGTTACGGCGTTGAAAATCTCAAAGCCTATGTGGAAAACGGCGCCGCCTTCAAAGCCGTGCTCGAACAAAAAGAAAAAACCGGAAATTTCCTGCGTGATTTAAATATTCAAATCGAAAGACTCACCAGCCCTTACCTTAATCCGGAACTCCGCCATTTCCTGAAAAATTCAGAAGCCTTTGACCAGAGAATGCTCGGGTTTGAACAGTGGCTGGAACTTTTGAAAAATAAGGCCCGCCGTCGTCTCGGCCTTGATCTCGCCAATCCTATTTCGCAAATTGACTGGCCTATACTTGTGCGTGTTTTCAAGCTGAAGGAATTTGAGAAAAAGCTGGACCACGAAGCCTATTTGAAAGAAAAAAAGGCGTTTTTGCAGGCCACCCACCGTTTTATACCACCGGCAAAAGGCGATCTCTATAAGCAGGTTGAGGGACTCCTTTCCTCTCCCTTGTCCCAGAGCCGTTTACCCGATCCTGAGACAGGACTTCTTTTTGAAAACATGGTGGCTAGCTTGCCGAAAAATTTTAATTATGGCGCCTATCCCAATGTGAATCTTTATATCGGGCATTTGATTCTGCGAAGCGAATTAAAAGGAGAGGGGCTGGATGAAGAAGTGGGGCGTCTTCAAGATCAAATTGCGGATAAACTGGCTCGAAATGAAAACGAAAAGAAAATCATCAAATTATTAAAAGATTACAAGCTTCTGCAGCACTTATTCAATTTGGAACTTACACCGGAAGATTATGAAGCAATTGTCATCCCCGAATGCTTTAATCGGGGATCAGGCAATAGATTCCCGCCAAAAGATTGCGGGAATGACACTCGTTTTCTTCCTTCCTCGTTGATCAAACATGCCGCTCAGTTAAACGTCGACAAACGCATTCGCAATAAAAAATTCGAACACATCCGTGAAATCGACAATCTTTTCACCAAGGCGCTTGAGTTTTATCGCGGCGCCAAAGAGCGTGATCATCTTTTAATTAAGAATGTGGAAAAGCGCTTAAAAGAAAGCGGCGAAACTAAAACGGTGGTTGTGACCGGAGGGTTTCACTCCGCGCCGTTTAAAGAATATTTCGAAAAACGGGGTTATAATTACGCGCTCATTACGCCCAAGATGACCGACCTCGATCTGTCCGGCCGGGAAGTGTACGTGCGCTCCATTCTCGAAAATTATCTTGATCCTTCCGCTCAAACAGCAACGTATAAGGATGTTCCATTCGTCGAAACTGCACAGTCAGAACTCCGCCAGTTAGGCAGGGATCCCGCCAAAATTACCGCACAACTTAGATCTGAAATCCGCAAAACGACCCGGCGTTTAGATCGTTCTGAGAATGTGAGGCGGGAACTTCGTATCGATCACGCCCATTCCGAAATGCGGGGCGTCGAGGCTATAGCTAAGCTTCAAACAAAGGGTCCTATTACCAAAATTATTCTCGCTGATGATGAAATTGCTGGCGCTACTAAAATGGCCCTTGATGATGAGTTGGAGAGAACTGGTTTACCTGTAGAAGTGATTATAGCAAGAGATGGTCTG
>JACPXL010000077.1 GCA_016196555.1 Candidatus Omnitrophota bacterium
CCCCCTTGTGGGGTTGGCGGGAATCAAGTGCTGGATCCCCGACTACAGCATTCGGGGATGACAAAGTTGACAAGTTTTGCGGAGATGATAAGTTCCCTTTTGTCATTCCCGCATTCTTCTGGCGGGAATCTCCAAAAGGGACTTGGCCCAGAACTTCTTCCACATTTTTTAATCCATCCAGAAAAAGAAGCTTAAGAACGACTGTTTCGATCAAAAGGCGCGGAGGCGCCATATTACGGCGCAGTTGATTCTGCAAATTGCCAAGAATATTAAGGCCCAGGAGAAGTTCACCTTCCGAAAATTCTGCGGCGGCCTTTTTGAATTCGGCCACCAGGTCTTCGCGAAGCTCGACAAACTCTTCTCCCTTTGCTGCACATTTTAAAACCAGGAGATGGCGGAAAACTTCGAGAAGTCCTTTGGCGAATTGCACCAAGTCCCTTCCCTGTCCGTAAAAATCCTCGATCAGAGAAAGAATTTTTGCAGCATCCTTCTGCCGCAAAGCTTTCAGCACATCCAGATAAAGTTCATCCGAAGCAAGGCCGAGCATCAGCAGCACATCTTTTTCCGAAATTTTCTCTTCCGCAAAACTGGCCAGCTGGTCCAAAAGACTTTCGGCATCCCGCAAAGCGCCTTCACTGGCCTTGGCAATAAGAAAAAGGGCATTTTTGTCGTATTTGAGTTTTTCTTCTTTGGCAATTTCCTCAAGCTTCTTGATAATCTCAGCCGTCGGAATACGTTTGAAATTAAAACGCTGGCAGCGCGAAAGAATGGTGAGCGGAACTTTATGCGGCTCGGTCGTTGCAAAAATAAATTTCACATGCGGAGGCGGCTCTTCCAGGGTTTTGAGAAGGGCATTGAAAGCTTCAGTTGTGAGCATGTGGACTTCATCGATAATGTAAATTTTAAATTTTCCGCTGACCGCTTTGAATTTGACTGTCTCGCGCAAATTCCGTATTTCATCAATGCCTCGATTGGAAGCGCCGTCGATTTCGAGCACATCCATGGAATTTCCCTGCGTAATTTCCACGCAGGCGGTGCATTTACCGCAAGGTTTGTCGGTCGGGCCTTTGACACAATTTAAGGCCTTAGCCAGAATACGCGCCGTAGAAGTTTTGCCAACGCCGCGGGGCCCGGAAAAAAGAAAACTCTGGGAAACACGCTCCTGATGGATGGAGTTCTGAAGGGTGGTGGTGATGGGTTCTTGGCCGATTACGGAGTCGAAAGTCTGCGGCCTAAATTTGCGGGCAAAGACAAGATAGCTCATGGATTTCCAGGATTATGAATTCTTTAAGGAGTTCTTATAATGCGCGAATCGAAGGGAATTTTCAAGCCTTGATTCTATCCGCTGATAACAAGATGGCATCCGGACGGAAGATTAGCAGCTAGAGAACGCAATACATCCCCGCGCAAAAGGTTGACAAGTGCACTCCGTTTGGTCGTTCCGATCATCACGGTATTGACTTCTAATTCGCGTGCCGCGCGGGCGATTTGTTTTCCCGGCTGGTCTCCGAATTGCCACACTGGAACGGCCGTAATTCCTTTTTGTTCAAATTGTTTTTGAGCCTCGGCTAAAAAATTCACGGATTCCGGCGAGGGTTCCACCTCTGTTGGAAGTTCCGTAGCCGGAGGAGTTTCTTCCACATAATTAAGATAAACCGCCTTTTCCCCCAGCGCTTTACACCGTAGTACGGCTTCTTCGACCAAGTAAGGATTCAAACTTCTCAAGGCCACAAGGAATGAAGAATGATAAAGGGGCGCAATTTCCTTCGCCTCGGAAACCGTAAGCACGTTAACAGACGGTACTTCCACAGCAACGGGTATAGGAATGACCATTTTGCCGATGTACCGCAGGAGAAATCCGCCGGTTAGAATCGTAACAACGAACAGAAGTGCATTATGTTTTTGAAAACAAATGGTAAGTTCGATAAGGAAAAGAACCACAGAAGCAATAAACAAAAGCCCGCGTTCCCAATGCTTCATCGAAAGTTTAAAATCAGTGGCAGAGGCTCCGAGATTAAGCGTAATCGCTCCGACTACCCCGATCGCATAAAGAGCGGCAAGTCCCACGACATCATGTTCGAAAATCAGAACGAGGATAGGAATACCGGTAGCAACCATCAAGGCAAGTCCTGGCATTCCGTAACGATTGAGTTTTCCGAAAGGGGACGGCAATTCCCGGTCAAGGGCGAGCAAAAACTGAATGTTCACCAAATCCGTGATAGCCGTGTTGGCAGCCGAAAGAAGAAGAAATCCAAAAACCAGGGAGATAAGTGCTCCATACCAAGGTCCGATATAATGATTTCCCAGAACGCGCAGCATATCCTCGGCATGATTCGTTAGGCCGGGAATGGCATTCATGGCAATGCCCAAAAGAAAAGTAAGAACCGAAACTTCTAAAAGGACGGGCCAAATGGCTTTTTTGGAAGTCTTTTCTACGGGCTGGACCATAATGCCCGTCATATTGGCTACTGCCTCCACACCGGAAAGTGCAAGCACAATGCCGACAAAAACGCTCCAGTTATGGGGCAGATTGTTTTCCGGCCATTTTAAATCCACATGCGGAAGATGAGGCAGTGTCGATAAAAATAAAACAGCCGCGGCGGCCGAGGCACAAATCGCAATAAAAGCGGCGATACTTCCGCCTTTGGTCGGTCCTACCCAATTAATGGCCCCAATGGCCAGAATAGCGCCCATGGCCCAATATTCAGGATAAGGAAAATTGAAATAATGAAAGGCGTCCACCGCGCTTAAAGAAGCTGTCACGACATAATCGGCGACAAGCAAAAGCGCTCCCATCACGGCGATGGTCTGAGAACGGTTTTTGACCGAAGAATAAACTCCGCCGCCATCAGGATGACAGCGGCAAATTATCATGTAGCAAATACCTACCACGGCCGTCAAAATGGACATCAGCCCTAGGAAAAACCAGGAGGCGTGGCCGGAAAGGGCGAAGGCAATGCCTAGGACATAGGCCTTACTGGTTCCCCAGTCCCCGTAGAGCATGGCGCCGGCGTGAAACCACTTAAGCTCGCGCGGACGTTCGACTTTTTTACGTAGTATCAGCATGGTAGGTTTAAAGCAAATTGGGAGGTACTATAATGCCCGCTTCTAAGTAAGTCAATGGCTGTCCGTACATGGGGGTGTCGTTTGCAGTCTTGACTGACGGAATCTTTCAATAGGGGAGGAAATAAATTTGATCAACAGAAAAGAAAAAGCTAGAGCGAGCAGGATATTCATCAATCCGGCAGAATTAAGCATGCCCAAAAAATGATCATTTTCAAAGTGCCAGTACGCAATGAGCTTCTTGGAAACTCTCAGGGTAAGCAAATGAACGAGGTAAACGGGATAGGAGTATTCTGCGATATGAGCATCAATTTTGGAATTTTTTGTAAGCTGGAAAATAAAAGGAAGCGCGAGGCAAATCCCCGTATAAAACAGCCATTTAAAAAAATATCCTGGCGGAATGATGAATTGAAAAAATAAACATCCCGTCAAAGTCATGATTGTGATCAACAGGCAAAGAAATGCGGGAAGGTTTTTATTTTCGATTGTCCGGTAAATCCGGTAAGAAATAATCCCTAAGAGAAACAGGGTGATTTCCGACGGGAAAAACCGGTAAGTCCACGGTTCATCAGGCCATTTCAAAATACCGTAAAGATAGGCCCGAACGGCCAAGCTAAGCATAAGCAGAAAAAATAAGACGAATTTTTTTCTTTGAATAATGAAAGGCGCTATGACATAGAACAACAACTCTATTCCTAGCGACCATGCATGACCCAGAAAAATAAAATGATGCAGCCGGGGTCCGGTCATGTGCGCGGTGCTAAAAAAAACCTTTCCGCTTTCAGGATTTAGACTGAAAAAACAAGCTAGTTCCTGTCCGAAAAGAAAAAGATTGGTGAAGATCAGATAGGCCATAGAAGCGGCACTCATGAAGTGGGCATAACCCAGATAATAGGACAAGGCCGCCCACTGCCCATGCCGGAATCCGGACAGAAAGGAAATTAAAAGAGTGATAAAAAGGACCACCCAATAAGGGGGGAAAATGCGCAGGAACCGGTTGGATAAGAATAAGCTGTAACGGTTAGGGCCTGTGTATTTCCGGTCCAGGATGAGAGACATATAAAATCCGGAAATTATGAAAAAGATTTGAACCGAAACCGATCCTCCCGTCATTTGATAAGGAGAATGGGAATGATACAAAAGTACTCCCAGTGCCAGGATTAATCTTAAAATACCCATAAATTTTCTTTATCAGATGTTTGTGTCAGCTTATCGTCTGCCCTAGGTTTGGTCAACGGGAATCAAGCCGTAAAGCTTTTTCTCTATAAAATCGCGCTTTGTCCTCGTCCCCTTTTTGGGCATAAGCGCGCGCAAGGTTGGCATAGGCAGGTTTGAAGGAAGGGGCCAAGCGAACGGCTTTTTCATAATAATAAATCATGGTATTCAAGTCCCCGTTTTTGACGTGATAAGCCGTCCCTAAATTATTATAAATCTCTCCCGAACGAGGATTTGCCCGCAGACCTTTCTTAAAATATTCAATCGCTTGATCAACATTCCCTCGTTTGCCGTCTATCAGGCCAAGCGCGTTATAGGCTTCCGCACAAGCCGGATTGATTAAAAGAATATATTGATAACATTCAAACGCTTTGTCCCAATTTCTTTTTTGTTCGTAAGCCTGTCCCAGATCATAATAAATCGCAGTGTAGCGGGAATTCCGGCTTGCGGCTTTTTCAAAATAGGCAATCGCCTTATCCAAATTTCCTTTTTGAATATAAGCCTTCCCGATTCGGTGAAAATATTTTGAACGGTCGGGAGGATGAAGCGAAACGGCCTGGCGTAGAATTTTTATTTCCGCATTTCGGTCTCCTATCATTCCCTTATTGAGCGCTAAGTTTATATAATGAAGCGGATTATCCGGTTCTCTGATAATCGCTTCTCTCGCATAATGGATTGCCTCATCGTATCGTCCATGGGTAAACAAAGAGGCCGCCAAGCTGTTATAACCCCGGCCTTTATGCGGCGACTTACGAATCACGTCTTGCCAGAGAGTAATATCGCTCGCCCAAACTTGATTGCGCTGCCAGGTCAGGAGGGATAACAAAAAGATAATAAAGATGAAACCAATATTTCTTTTACGGGGGGTTTTGAAAATACGCCCTAAAAAATCCGCCAGCAGCAGGGCAAAGCCGGCCATCGGCAAATAAAGCCGGTGTTCAAAAATAACATCCCGGAGAGGAATAAACGTCGATTCCACGCTAAGCGTTAAAAAAAACCAAAAAATTCCAAAGGCAACAAACGGAAGAGACCGGCGAACGCGGACCGCAAAGGCCAGCCATCCTGCCAAAAGGATCGCCGATCCGGCTGTTGCCCAGCTCCAAAACGTATGAGCAATGGGATAATCATAATCAAGGTTTTGCCCGACAGGGAAAAACAAAAGCCTCACATAGGTCCTCATAACATTGATTTCGGTGAGTAAATAACTTGTACGAGAAAGCGCGCGGGCTTCTCTCGGCAAAAATCCTTCCAGGAAAAAACCGGACGTGGTTTTTGAATAAAGGTTGGACATATTCAGATAAAGCATCGGAATAATAAAAAGGGTTAAAAAAAAAGGGACCAACCGAAACATTCGCATAGAGTGTTCTTTTTCCGGCGCAGTCCAAAACATGCGCTCATAAAGGAACAAAGTCAAAGGAAGGCTGAAAGCGATTTCCTTGCTGAACATGGCCCCCATGCAGAACACAAGTGAAATGGCATAAAAAATCCGGTTTCGATTGGACCGGAATAAAGCATAACAAAGCAAAGTCCCCAAATAAAAAAACGCGGCGAGCTCCGTGCTGCGCTGGCTGATATAGCTTACTGCCGCGGTTTGCAGCGGATGGGCTAAAAATAGAAATGCTGCGAAAACGGCAAGGGTTTTGCTTTCCTTTTGCAATGGGTGAGACGCAAGCGCGGGACTGCGGAAAGTGATATGGCAGAAAAAATAAATCAGAATGGCATTCATTACGTGAAGGATTACATTTACCAGGTGATAACCCAAGGTGTCCAAACCGTGAAAATAATAATTCAAAGCAAAGCTGAGCAAAGTCAAAAAAAGAGGCTTGTGGGAAAACCTCCAAACCGCAGCCAGATCGGGAAGTTGAAAGGTCGTGATATTTTCCGGGATTTGTGCCCAATCATCAAATTGGAAGGGACTGTGGAAAATACCCGCATAGAGAAGGATTCCAAGAGCAGCAAGGCCCAAAACAATTAGAAAATCGTTATGGATTTTTTTCATTTTCCTATTTCTGGCAGGCCAACGGCAGTCGCCGCACGCGGTTATCCTTAAACCGCGGCGGCGCAGTCATCATACATTGGTATGATGGCGGAGAGGGAGTCCTTGCGCTTATGCGCAAGGACTGCTCGTGAGCGGATTGTCTCCGCTCTACAGCCTTCTCCGTCCGCACGCAAACTTCAAGTTTGCGGCGGACCGTCATTTCACATAAGTGAAATGGCGGAGAGGGAGAGACTCGAACTCTCATGGGGCGGTGAAGCCCCTCCAGTTTTCGAGACTGGTGCCTTACCAATTAGGCAACCTCTCCCGGTATTTATAAGCCCAATAGCTTATCGTCTGCCCTAGGTTTGGTCAACCTTCGCTTCCTCTTTCGGTACACACACGGTTTTTCCCAGCGCGTTTGGCCTGATAAAGCGCGTCATCGGCACGGCGCACCATTAAATCAGGAAGGGACTCTTCCGGATGAAGAGTGGCCACACCAAGGCTGATGGTCACAGGAATAGCCTTTCCCTCCCATTCAAAAATATGTTCGTGAACCTTTTTGCGAATACGCTCCGCCACTTTTTCGCCAGCTTCTTTGAGAGGAGCCTTGCGAAGCATCACGATAAATTCCTCGCCTCCGTACCGGGCGACAAAATCCGCTTCGTGAAACGGCCGCTCGGAACGAAAACACGAATAGATAAGCTGGGCGGTCTGTTTAAGCACCATATCCCCCGCCGTGTGGCCGTACGTGTCGTTGATGGGCTTAAAATTATCGATATCGATCAGGATTAAAGACAGCGGCTCTTTCTTTCGATACGCTTCCAGCACCATGCGATTCAAAATTTCCCGGAAATGGCGGATCACATAAAGGCCGGTGAGGCCGTCGCGCGTCGCCAGGTCGATCAGGCGGGTGCGTTCCTTTCTTTCCACCACCAGATCATAAATCACGGAAAAAATAAAAAGGATAAGAATTAAAAGGCTGGGCTGAAAAACAAAAAGCCAAATTCCCTTTTGAGAAAAAAGATAAAAGGAGATTCCGAGCCAGGCCACACCGGCCAAAAGTCCGGCCATAAAAGAGGCCACATGGCGAAAGGTGACAAATAAAACATAGGCCATGACTGTCAGACCGGCAAAAAGAAGCATATGCATTTTTAACGAGACCGGCCGGATAAATTGGCCGGTAAGGAGACTACTTAAAACTTCCGCCTGCACTCCTAATACAGGAAAATTGGAATCAAGCGGTGTGACTTTGAATTCCGCAGCGCCGGGAGCTGTGAGCCCGATCAGACAGATTTTGTCCTTAAAATCTTCGGGGGAGACAACCGGTTGAAGTCCTTGGGTCAGGGCCTGTGAACTACGGATTAAATCAGCATAGGAATAATGCCGGAATGTTTTTTCCCATTTTCCCGACCATGCAATTAAAAAATCCCCGGTCCGGTCCAGCGGAATGGGAAATGCCTCAGGATCAGGAAAAGGCTTATTCAAAAAATCATAAGCGACTCGCAGCG
This sequence comes from Candidatus Omnitrophota bacterium, assembly GCA_016196555.1. Classification (GTDB taxonomy): domain Bacteria; phylum Omnitrophota; class Omnitrophia; order Omnitrophales; family Aquincolibacteriaceae; genus JACPXK01. Next base: position 7,765 of record JACPXL010000077.1, read on the forward strand.
CCAGATAAGGATAAGTCTCCGCGTGGGAACTTAAAAACGGTTTTGCCTTTCTCAAAATCCCATCGCGGTCGATTTCCACATCACGATGCCCCAGGCCGCGAGCGTGCTTTTCCAAATTCAAAGGAGAATGGGCCCAAATTTTCTCTTCACTCCCCGGCTCTAACACAACCGGAAGGGCATGCACCCATATTTTTTTTTCGGCTTTGGGTTCAAAGTCCACGGCGAGAAATGTGCGGTCGGATTCTTCCAGCGATTTTCCCAGTGTGATTGCGTCTTGCTCGTCTGCGGGATCTCTGAAAACCATGTCATAGACAATGGATTTGGCCCCCCAATCCTTGAGCGTTTGAATCATTTGGGCATGATATTTCCAAGGCCATGGCCAAGGGCCTATGGCTTGAAGGCTTTCGGCATTAATTTCGATGACCGCGATTGCAGGATGAGTCGCCAAAACCTGCCTTTGGCGGAAGAAGAAGTCCAAAACCATTGTTTCCATGGGTTCCAGAACCGCAGAACGCAGGATCAAAAGATGAAGGGCAAGAATCAAACCGTAGAGGAAAATGCGGACGCCGTCAAGGCGCGTAAGTCCTTCCCTTTTGGAGCGGACGAAAAGCTCATCGAGTTTTTGGAGAATATCCGGATCTTTCGGCGGCATGTTCAAAAAATCGGCCAAAACCGTGCTTTTCTGGAATGGGAAAAATTAAGGTTCAGTGTCTTTTAGGATTTTTTGAAGGGCTGGTTTAATCGAAGAAACGCCTTCGGTAAGAATTTTCCAGACCAGCGAAAGATCCACGCCGGGTGTCCCGTTTAGACATTCACGAGATCCTCTTGAATGGATTTCCACAAAATAGCTTTACGGACGACGGCACCTTTAGTGACAAGATCTACTTTGATGCCAAGAAGGTCTTGCAAATATTCCTTCAAATCCACGATTTCCCAGCCCACCGGCCTATCCATTTCCACCAACAAATCTACGTCGCTTGACTCGGTGGTCTCTCCTCTCGCATAAGAGCCAAAAATGGAAAGCTGGGCTACATGGAACTTCTCTTGAAGTTCTTTACGATGGTTCGCCAGATTTTTTTTAATCTGATTGAGAGTAGTCATTTTAAAATTTAAGGGGTAAGCGCTCCGGGTTGAATTATCCTCTATTCATCAGATTTTTGAAAGTGCAAAAATGGCTTATTCGACAGCAGAATTTCTCAAGTCTAAAAGCGCGAATCGCGAAGGCTTTGTGCAAAACTTGCCTGGATCAGACAAGGAAACCGCCGGCTCCCGAAGGGAGAACGGCGGAGGTGTTCCTTGGATGAGACAGGCTTAGTCTTTGCCAAAGCCGTAGCGCTGAGTGCTGTAGACGTAAGAAATTCTGATTCTGAGGAAAGGAAATACTAATTTTGTTGAATCAGATTTGACGTATTAGCAGCAAAAACAATAATCTTATCTGTAGCTTTTACCATCGATGGATACAGATTATAGTCACACCGAAAAGTTATCAGCTCAACCGGAGTTGCCATTTCAACAGCTAAAGTAATTTCTTTCATCAATTTTTCCTTTCTACGAACAGCCCATGCTATTGCCGCAATTCAGGCATTTGTAGCAGGAACCACTGCGAACCGTCACATGCCCGCAGCTTGAGCAAAACGGGGCATCGCCCATCATATGGGAAAGATGCTCATCCAAGGCATCCACTTTTCCGACCTTGAGATCGCTGGGTGAAGCTAAACGGTTTTTGTGATGGCCATTGCCATTGGTTCCAGCCGGTTTTGCGGCCGGGGCTTCGGCAACCGGAAGCACGACTTTGGGCTCAGCTTTTTTAGCCACCTGCAAATTTTCCACGTCCGGCTGGACTTGGACAAAATCCGTGCGGCCGAGATATTCCATACCCAGCACGCGGAAAAGATAATCCACAATCGAAGTGGCAAATTTGATATTGGGGTGGTCCACAGCACCCTGAGGTTCAAAGCGCGTGAAGGTAAACACATTCACATATTCTTCCAGCGGAACTCCGTATTGAAGGCCGAGCGAGACGGCAATGGCAAAACAATTCATCATCGAACGGAAGGCGGCGCCTTCTTTGTGAATATCCACAAAGATCTCACCCAGCATACCGTCATCATATTCCCCTGTTCTTAAATAAACCTTTTGCCCGCCCACGCGCGCTTCCTGCGTAATTCCGCGGCGTTTTTTGGAAAGACGGCGGCGGGAGAGGACCGGAGGTGCACTGACCGCAGCAGCGGCATCCGCTTTTTTCTTGTCTTCTTTGCTATCATCGGATTGGGTATTGAGCGGCTGGGACAATTTGGAACCGTCACGATAAAGCGCGGTGGCTTTAAGGCCGAGCTTCCAGGATTCCACATAAATTTTCTCAATTTCTTCAACTGTGCTTTCATGAGGAAGATTCACGGTCTTGGAAATAGCGCCTGAAATAAAAGGCTGCACGGCGGCCATCATGCGCACATGGGCCATGGGCTCGATAAAACGTCTGCCGTATTTTCCGCATTTATTAGCGCAGTCAAAAATAGGTAAATGTTCAGGTTTTAAATGAGGGGCGCCTTCAATTGTCATCATACCGCAAATCATATTGTTGGCTTCTTCGATTTCCGCTTTGGAAAATCCGATTCCGGCCAGCAAATTGAATTTTAGACTGTTATATTCTTCAGGTTTGAAACCAAGTTTTTGAAGCGTTGCTTCGCCTAATGTCCAACGGGTAAAAGCAAAGGAAAGATCAAAAACTGAAGGCAGAAGCGATTCGACTTTATTAATATCCTCAGCTCCTAATCCTTTTTCGCGCAGTGTTTCATGATTAATCCAGGGTGTGCCTTCAAGCTTGGAGGTCCCTTTGATATATTCCACAATGTCATTGATTTCGGCTCCGGCATAACCAAGCTTTTGAAGCGCCGCGGGGACCGATTGATTGATAATTTTGAAATAACCGCCGCCAGCCAGTTTTTTGAATTTCACCAGCGCGAAATCTGGTTCCACTCCGGTGGTATCACAATCCATCAGAAGGCCGATCGTGCCGGTCGGCGCAATCACGGAAGCCTGTGCGTTGCGATAGCCGAATTTCTTTCCGCTCGCAAGCGCTTCATCCAAATCTTCCTGCGCAGCGCGCAGCAAATCTTCCGGACAATCCTGCGCAGAAATTTTGTAAGCGGCATCGCGATGCTTGCCCATCACTCGAATCATGGGCTCCGCATTTTTCGCATAACCGGGAAAAGGCCCCTTCGAAGCAGCGATTTGGGAGGACACTAAATAAGAATGTCCGGTCAAAATGGAAGTGAGGGCGCCGGCAATAGCGAGCGCTTTCGGGCTGTCATAAGGAATGCCGCCCACCATTAATAGAGAACCAAGATTGGCATAGCCCAGACCCAGCGGACGATAATCGTGGCTGTTTTTGCCAATGAGTTCCGTAGGATAAGAAGCAAAATCCACAATAATTTCCATGGCCGTGATAAAAATGCGCACGGTATGGCGATAGGCTTCGATATCAAAACTTCCGTCCGGCCGCAGGTATTTCATTAAATTGACCGAGGCAAGATTGCAGGCCGTGTCATCCAGGAACATATATTCAGAGCACGGATTTGAAGCCTTGATAGGCCCTGTATTAGAAGAAGTGTGCCAATCATTAATCACACTATCAAATTGAACTCCCGGATCAGCACAGGCCCAGGCAGCTTCAGCGATCTGGCGCATTAAATCGCGGGCTTTATAAGTATCGCAAACCTTCCCGTTGGTGCGCATGCGGGTCTGCCAGTCTCCATCATTAATATAGGCTTCCATGAATTCATCCGTAATTCTCACTGAATTATTGGAATTCTGGCCAGCAACGGTTTTGTAGGCTTCCCCATTGAAATCCGAAGAGTATCCGGCGGCGATCAGAGCTTTGACCTTCTTTTCTTCACGGACTTTCCAATTGATGAAATCCACAATTTCAGGATGATCCATATCCAGGCAAACCATTTTAGCGGCCCGGCGAGTCGTGCCTCCGGATTTAGTCGCACCCGCTCCCCGGTCCAGGACTTCAAGAAAGGACATAAGGCCGGAAGAGGTCCCTCCGCCGGAAAGTTTTTCCTGCCGCCCGCGAAGACGCGAAAAATTCGTCCCTGTTCCGGAACCATATTTAAAAAGACGGGCTTCGGATTTGACCAAATCGAAAATGGACATTAAATCGTCGCTCACGGATTGAATGAAGCAGGCTGAGCATTGCGGATGGGAGTAGGCATCCGTACATTGTTTCACGGTATCGGTGATAGGGTCCCAATGCCAATTGCCGCCGCTGCCTTCAATGCCGTATTGATGAAGACCGCAATTGAACCATACAGGAGAATTAAAAACACAGCGCTGGGTAATCAATAGATAAAGAAGTTCGTCTTCGAAAGCCTGGGCATCTTCGGCCGTTTTGAAATAGCCGCCAAATTTTTCCCCTGCTTCGCGAATTGAATGGGCAATACGATAAACGACCTGACGGGCGCTGACTTCACTACCGGTATTGGGAACGCCGGCCTTACGAAAATATTTAGAAACAATAATATCAGTAGCAAGCTGACTCCAATCCTTCGGCACTTCCACGTTTTCCATTTTGAAAACGATGGAGCCGTCAGGATTCGTAATGACTGAACTGCGGCGTGTGTATTCAATTAAACTTAGAGGATCAATACCGGCCTGTGTAAAAAACCGTTCGATGGGCAGTCCTTTCCCCGCTTCAATTTTTTCCTGGAATTTACTGCTGGATTTAGTGATAGTTTTGGTGCTCATAGGGGCCTCCGTAAGGACTTTAAACTTTTATAAAGACCTGCGCGATCCTAAGCTATTTTTGCCCATATCTTGGGATCGAACATCACGCCGAACACTATATATTGTATCACTAGAGAATACTACGGCCATGAGGTTTTTTGTCTTTAATTATTTTTTTTGGAATTGATTTTTTTCTTTTTGGATTGACTTTAATTTTGAATGGCGCAAAATTCTTGCCTCGGGTTTATCTTTCTCACCGCAAGGTTAACGTGCATCACAAAAATAAAATTTCATCAAAAGTGGGGGCATTTTATTCGAGGTTCTGATCAGTGTCAAATAAAATTTTTTCTAGAGGGGATTTTTATTGCCGGCGGGGGAAATTTTCCCGAAAAAAATACTTGCAATTATATTTTTTTACTTGCCGATACAGAATTCGGCGAAGATAACGTCGAGAAGATCCTCAGAATAAACCTCCCCGATCAACTCCTGCAAACTTTCCAACGCTGTTTTTAATTCCAGAGTAATCAGTTCGAAAGACTCTTTACGCGTTAAAAAATCTTTCGTGCGTGTCAATGCTTCCGCTGCCTCTTGAAGCGAATTTTTGTGCCGCAGCCGGGTGATCTGTTCGCTTTCCAATTCAACGCTTTTGCCAAGAATCAACTCGGCGATATTTTTTTCCATCTGATCAAAACCTTCACGTGTTTTCGTGGAGATGCGGAGTATTTTTTTATTTTCAAGTAGACTTGCGAATTTTTCTTCATCGAGCTTCTGCGGTAAATCACATTTGTTCATCAAAACGAGAACCGGTTTTTTAAAATCAATGGCTTTTAAAACAAGTCCGTCCTCTTCGTCCAGAGGAATCGAACTATCGACTATATATAATGTGAGTTCAGCCTGATTCAAACTCTGGCGCGCGGCCGCCATTCCCATTTGTTCCAAGGGGTGGTTAAGGTTTGAGGCCAACCCCGCCGTATCCACCAATCGTATAGGGAAACCGGCGATATCTATCCACTCTTCCAGCCGGTCCCGGGTAGTCCCCGGGAACTCCGAAACCAGGGCACGATCGCGCTCCAAAAGTGCGTTAAAAAGAGAAGATTTTCCGACATTGGGTTTTCCCGTAATCACGGCCATCACGCCGTCGCGAATCATGCTGCCGCGCGCAAATCCGGTGATTAATTTTTGTATTTCACCGCGGACCACTTCAAGACGTTTGATAATTTCCTGGTCCGAATAAATTTCGAGATGCTCATCCGGAAAATCAAGATAAGCTTCAAGATGCGCGTAAATACTCATCAATTCGTTTTTCAGCGTTTTAAATTTTTGAGACAAAGTTCCGGCAAGCTGGCGAATGGCCACTTCCATGGAACGTCCGCTTTTTGCTTTGATTAAATCCAGAATGGCTTCCGCTTGAGTCAAATCGATTTTTCCGTTGAGAAATGCGCGGCGGGTAAATTCACCCGGCTCGGCATGGCGTGCGCCGCCGCAGATCAAAAGGTCCAGAATGCGGCCTGTCACCGCCATTCCACCGTGGCAGTTAATTTCAACGATGTCTTCGCCCGTGTAGGAATTGGGCTGGCGGAAAATGCTGAGCAGCACTTCATCAATGGCGGCACCTTCCAAAGTTCGGATTTCGCCCAAATGAATCGTATGCGAGGGAAAATCCGCGAAATTTGCTTTTTTTACCGGGTGAAAAAATTTTCCGGCCATTTCAAAAGTCTTGGGCCCGCTCACACGAATCACCGAGATCCCGCCCTCCCCTAGGGGCGTCGCAATGGCCGCAATCGTATCATCCATTTTTAATTCAGGCATAAAACCTCTTAGGTACCAACGCTTTTCTGATTTCTCCCACCAAATAAAAGGACCCCGTGGCCGCAATAATATCTTTGGAATCCGCCAGCGCCCGAACGGTACGAAGGGCCTCCGGAATACTCCCGGCAGGATAAACATTCTGGAAATACTGCCCAGCCTGTGCCAATAAAACAGCCATCTCCTGATTCCGGGGATTAGGAAGCGGGGCCAAAATACATTCTTTAAAGTAGCGGCTTAATAATTGAAGCATAAGACCGGATTTTTTGTCCCTGGAAACGCCAAAAATAAGCCATGAGCGGCGGTTAGCATAATCCTTTTTCAAATTTCTTACCAGGGCTTCGCACGCGGCCGGATTATGGGCCGCATCCAAAAGAAAATCGGGTTTTCCTTTGAGAATTTCCATTCGCGCCGGCCAATCCTTAGCTTGAAGGCCCTTTTGAATGGCACGCCTTGAAACAGGAAAGCCGTATTTTTCGCCCAGAATACGCGCCATTTGGACCGCAGCTCCGGCATTCATTTTCTGAAAATCTCCAGCCAGGCCGACCTTGCCCCGGACCTTGGAGGCCCGCCATAATAGGGCTTTTTGATTCACAATTCTTCTTTTAATTTCCCGAAAAGCCGCCGCCGATTGCGGACTGACCACCACATCCGCCCGGCCATGAATCACGGCCGCCTTCTCCCTGGCAATGCCAGCCACCGTATTTCCCAAAAAAGCCTCATGATCCAGGTGAATCGGCGTAATGGCGACAAGCCGGGCCGGAAGGACATTCGTCGCATCAAGCCGGCCTCCCATTCCAATTTCAAAAATTCCGATTTTAATTTTTTCTTCCCGAAAAAGCTGAATGGCCAAAAGCGTCATAATTTCAAAATAAGTAAAATCTCCATACCGGGGATTTAACCGCCGCTTGGAAAGAATGCGGCGTATCGCATCTATCCCCTTGGCCCATTTTTCTTTGGAGATCAACCGGCCATTGATTCTTATTCTTTCGCGTGGATCTTCCAGATGAGGAGAGGAATAAAAACCGGTGCGGATCCCCCCTGCTTTCAAAATAGATTCCAGAAAAAAACCGGTGGAACCTTTGCCTTTGGTGCCCGCAATTAAAATCGAGAAAAAATTCTTTTCGGTATGGCCGGCCCAATCGAGCAAAATCCGCATGCGGCGGAGATTGCCCAGACGGTTGTGGGGCGCATAAACAATACGTTCGAGATTAAGGAATGAATTGAGATAATGAAGGGATTCGGAATAATTCATGTCGGCACAACAGAACTTCTAATGCCGGAAATGCCTTGCCCCGGTAAAAGCCATGGCGATACCAAAACGATTACAGGCGGCAATCACATCCGCATCACGAAGCGATCCTCCAGGCTGAATAATGGCCCGGATTTTATAGCGCGCGGCCTCTTCAATCGAGTCCGGCATGGGGAAAAAAGCGTCGCTGGCCAAAATGCCTCCGTCGGTGCGGTATCCCGCTTTACGGCAGGCAATTTCCACGGAATCCACGCGCGACATCTGCCCGGCCCCAATTCCCACGGTTTGCCGGCCCTGCGTAATCACAATGGCATTGGACTTTACGACCTTCACACATTTCCAGGCGAAAATTAAATCGTCAATTTCAGAGCCTGAGACTTTCGATTCGGTCACAAAACTCAAATTCTTTTTAAGCTGGTCCAGATGAAGCGGCGTGGGCTGATCCCGGTCTTGAAGAAGAATGCCGCCTTTGATAAAACGCAAATCATACGGACCGCCGGCATGTTCCAGCGCATCGACAGTGATGATCCGGAGGTTTTTTCTTTCCTTCAAAAGCTTGAGGGCACCGCTGTCAAAAGAAGGCGCTACGAAAACCTCGAAAAAGCGGAGCTTATCGAGCGCTTCCTGGGCGGTTTTTTTATCGCATAGCCGGTTGATTCCGATAATTCCCCCGAATGCGGACATGGAATCGCATTCGACGGCCAAACTCACGCCATGCGCAATATCGGGATCTTCAGCAATACCGCAAGGATTGTTGTGTTTGACAATACAGGCCGCAGGCTCTGTGAACTCGCGTAAAATATCGATCGTGGCTTCAATATCCAGATAATTATTATAAGAAAGCTCTTTACCGTGAAGCTGTTCGAATTTAAAGCGGGGCGGTTTGTCGGTGCGCTGATAAAAAGCGGCGCGCTGATGTGGATTCTCACCGTATCTCAAATCACAGACTTTGTCATAAACTCCGTCAAGACGGAATGGAAGTCCTTCGGTTTGGTCTTTTTTCGATTGGCGGGCAAGATATCCGGCAATCACATGATCATAAGCTGAAGTTCTCGAAAAAACTTTTTGGGCCAATTTTTCGCGCAGTTCAATCGTCGTCCCGCCGTTTTTTTTGATCTCTTCCAGAATCTGCCCATAATCCGCAGGATCGCAAATGACTGTTACCGAATCAAAATTTTTCGCGGCTGAGCGCAGCATGGAAGGCCCGCCGATATCAATATTCTCAATGGCTGTCTCAAGCCCAACGCCTTCCTTTTGAATGACTTGTTCAAAAGGATAAAGATTGACGACCACCAAATCAATCGGCTCAATCTGATGTTTTTTCGCCTCTGTCACATGTTCTTTTTTATTGCGACGGTAAAGAAGGCCGCCGTGAATTTTGGGATGAAGGGTTTTGACGCGGCCTTCGAGAATTTCTGGAAAACCGGTGAATTCTTCCATAGGAATGGCCGGAATTCCTTCAGCTTTAAGGGCCTTGAGCGTCCCGCCGGTGGAAAGAATTTCAATTTTGAGTTTATGAAGGGCTTTGGCAAAAACCGGAAGGCCGGTTTTATCTGAAACACTGATGAGGGCACGGCGTATGGGGACTACAGACATTCTTCGTGAACCTTTTGTTTAAAAATCTTTTGCAGTTTTTGCGTTAATCTTCCGGGGATTTTTTCGCCGATCCGGCGAGCGTCAAGTTCGCTTACCGGAACAATTTCCCAGGAGGTATTGGTCAGGAAAGCCTCGTCAGCATTGAAAATTTCATGCCGGGTCATTTGTTTTTCTTCGACCGGAATTCCCGATTGGAGTGCGCATTCTATCACAAAGCTGCGGGTAACTCCATTCAAGATACCGAGTACGGGAGGTGTTAAAAGCCGGTTATTTTTCACCATAAAAAAATTACCGGTTCTCACTTCGGTGGCAAAGCCTTGAGAGTCAAGCATCAGCCATTCGAAGGCTTCATTCGAAGATGCCCCCAGTCCCGCCATGACGCCTTGATGAAAAGAGGAAGTCTTCACTTGGGCAGGCCAAGCGTGGGAAGTTGCGCGGCGCTGCGAAGATGTTTTGAGAGGAATTCCCTTTTCATAAATTCCCGCCGGGATTTCGCGCTCGTAAATCATAATCCAAATTTTATTCTTGAAAAGTGTGGGGCGCATAAAAAGCCCTGTCATCCCCGAATGTTTTAATCGGGGATCAAGTGCTCGATTCCCGCCAAAAGCGTGCGGGAATGACAGTTGATAAACTTTCAAGGCAAGCTGAGCTTCGCGGCTGACTTTCTGGATTCCCGGAAAATTTTGATATTCCGTGGTTTTGGCGGATTCCATAAGACGGTTCAAATGTTCTTCTAAACGGAAAATTTTACGGCCATAAACACGAAGTGTTTCGAAAATTCCAATTTCATCCGTGGAAAATTTCTCGATCAGACGGCCGTCCTGAATTTCGCGGCCGTTGGAATAAACAGAAACATTCATGAACTTGCCTCTACCAGCGCCTGCGCCAGCGCTTCGCCTTTATGAAGGGTTTCTTCATATTCACGGCGCGGATCGGAATCATGCACAATCCCTGCTCCAACTTGGAGATAACCTTTGTTTTTTTGAAGGATGAGCGTGCGAATGACAATATTAAGGTCCATATTGCCGGAAAAATCCAAATAGCCGATGGAACCGGTATAAATTCCCCGGCCCACAGGCTCAAGCTCGTCGATGACTTCCATGCAGCGGATTTTGGGACATCCCGTCACCGTCCCCCCGGGAAACATAGCGCGAATTAAATCCAAAACTTCTTTGCCTTGCGAAAGCCGGCCCGTAATTTTGGAAACAATATGAATCACGTGAGAATATTTCTCGATTTTCATCATTTCTTCAACTTTGACTGAACGCCAATCGCAAACCCGGCCAAGATCATTGCGCTCGAGGTCCACCAGCATAATATGCTCGGCCCTTTCTTTTTCATTGGCCAAAAGCTCCTTGGCCATTTTCCTGCCGCGTTTAGGGCGTGTTCCGGCAATCGGACGGGTTTCACAAAGATTCCCCCGCTTATGGATTAATCTTTCCGGCGAACTCGAAATAATTTGAAGTTTGCCTATTTTGAGAAAGGAAGAAAACGGCGAAGGATTGATTTTTCTTAACGCGCCGTAAAGTTTGGCGGAAGACCCCTCAAAATCGAAGGAAAAACGCTGGGACAAGTTGGCCTGATAAATATCGCCTGCCGCAATGTAGTCTTTCGCGCGGCGGACCATGCTTTCAAATTTTTGGGCCGGAATTTCAGGATAGAATTTTTTGAATTTAAAGGTATCTGTCATTGCGAGCCCGAAGGGCGAAGCAATCCCGGTTTTGAGATTGCTTCGTCGGTCCTTCGGACCTCCTCGCAATGACAAATCGCGATCAAAATACCCCTTCAGTTTTTCTATTCCCTTTTTTCCTGACCGGCTGACCAGCCAATAAAACTGTTTGGCGTGATCGTAAACGATCAAATCCGAAAAAAATCCAAGGTAAAGGTCCGGTGTTCCCGGCTTGGGTTTTTTACGGAAGCGGATTTTTTTCTCAAAAAGCGCCGCGAGTTCATAGCCCCAAAAACCCACCGCGCCTCCGCAAAAAAAATCATAGCGTGCCGACGTGAAATTGCGATAGCGCTTCAAAAATTTCTCGAGAATTGGAAAAAGTTTTTCCTTCTTAAACCGGAAGGACTCTTTTCCCCGGACCGTCCCCTCGTCTTTTTCAAAAGTAATTTCTAAGAATGGGTCCGCGCCTAAATAAGAATAATTCTGGTCTGGGCCGGGGCGTATGCTGTCGAGAAAAAAGGCGGAATTTGAAGAGGACATCTTTTGAAACACAGCCCAGGGGGAAAATGGACTTCGGAATTTTTGGAGTTGCGGAGTATCCAGAGAATTATTCGACTTTTTTCAGATAATGCAGAAAATCGCTGTCGGTATCCAGCACGAGCCGGCTGTTTTTCAAAGTTTCGGGGTATTTTTCCAGCGTGGACATAAAGGCATAAAACTCCGGGTCTTTAGAATAAGCATTGCCGTAAATCTGCGTGGCCTCGGCATCGGCTTTGCCTTTGAGGGTCTGGGCCTCGCGATAAGCATCGGAAGTAATACGTTTGAGTTCCTTTTCCTTTTTTCCCTCGATTTCGGCCCTGACGCCCTGGCCTTCGGAACGAAGCTGCTCGGCGGCGCGTTTTCTTTCGGAAATCATACGTTCAAAAACTTTTTGCTGAACCGAGGCAATATAGGCAATTCTTTTGATTCTTAAATCAATAAGTTCAATGCCGTATTCGGCCACGATTTGTTTGGCCGCCTGTAAAATGTCCCGGGTAATAGCATCGCGGCCAATGTCGATTTTGTCGTAGGTAATGTCCGCAGCAATATCCTCTCCCGCGCTTTTAACTTCAAGAATGCGGTTGCTGGTCCTGACCACATCGACCAAATTATGGCGCGTAATGTTATTGCGAGTGATACCGTCCATAATGTCATCCAGCCGCGACTGGGCATTTCTTTCATTATGGACCGTCTGAAGGAATTTGAGCGGATCGGAAATACGCCACCGCGCCGTGACATCAACCCAGATAAATTTTTTGTCCTGCGTAGGAACTTCGGAGGGATAGCCGTCCCAATTGAGAATGCGCTTGTCAAAAACTTGCACTTCCTGAATAAAAGGTTTTTTCCAGTGAAGGCCCGGGACTTGCAAAAGGCCCCCGACAGGCTTTCCGAACTGCGTAATCACCACCTGTTCGGTTTCGTCCACGATAAAGGCGCTGTTAAGAATCAAAATACCCAAAATAGAAATCGCAATCAGGGCAAGGGCGAGTTTTCTTTCTTTCATGACTCTTTGGCTCCTTCCTGCTTTTTCAAATCGAGCAAAGGCAGCACCCCTTTTTGGGAATAATCCAGCACCAGTAAATCTCCTAAATTAGGAAAAACTTTTGCGACGGTTTCCAAATAAAGCCGGCGCTTGGTCACCACCGGCGCCATTTTGTAAGCTTCCCAAGCCAGAGTAAATCGATCGCCGTCTCCTTTGGCTTGATTGATTCGTTCAAGCGCATAACCTTCGGCCTCGCGGATTTTCTGCTCCGCCTGCCCTTTGGCGCGCGGAATCACACGGTTATATTCTTCCCAGGCCTGATTGATGACTTTTTCTTTTTCCTGACGGGCCTCATTGACCTCATTAAAAGAAGGCTTCACCTCATTGGGCGGAGTCACATCCTGCAAAATCACATTGCTGATTTGAATTCCCGATCCATAATCGTCTAGAAGTTCTTGAAGTTTTTTCTCAACTTCCTGCTGAATTTCTACGCGGCCCGAGGTCAATACTTCATTAATCGTATGATCGCCAATCACGAGCCGCATGACGGCTTCGGACATATTGCGTATGGTTTCCTGAGGGTTGCGAATGCGAAAAGCATATTGGACCGGATTTTTAATCGTATACTGCACAATCCATTCCACGACGGCCATATTAAGATCGCCCGTCAGCATCAGGGATTCATCCATAAAAGGATCGCCGGTGCTGGACCTTGTCTGGCGTCCCCCCACGCGCTGGCTGAAGGAATCATCGCGGCCCATATAAATAGTCCGCACACCCGGGGTCACCGTGCGAAAACCAAATTCTTCTTTGAAAACGTGCGTCACTTTGATTTTTTTAACGGTTTCAATACCAAAAGGAAGCTTCATTTGAAGACCGGGATTGGTTTTGCGCGTATATTTTCCAAAACGCTGAATCACACCGACTTCATCCGGACCGATTTGATAAAAAAGAGTATTGAGTGAGGCAAAAACTACAACGAGGATGAGAATAGGGCCAATAAAAGGACCGAACGCAAACGGCGGCATTTTTGGCATACCTTCGCGAGGATAATTAATGTCCATGATGATAGAATAAAATTCCGCTGGCCAGCTTGGGATAAAAGTAAGTGGATTTTTGCGGCATAAGTTCGCGCGCCCGTCCCATATCGCGCAAAATTTCTACGCGCGGGGGGCGAAGCATAAACGCCGCTGCGGCTTTGCCGCCTTTGACGAGATTTTGCATTTCTGAAACCGATTGCGTAAACCCAACCGTAGATTCCCAATCTTTTTCGGGAAGATTCCAAAGGTTGGAGAAAATTAAATGGCCCAGAATATTCACGTCCAACTGATACCAGACATCCGGCTTGCCCGCGGGCATACTTCCTTTCCACGCGCTTTGAGTATTCAAACTCAAAAGATAGGCTTGGTCTCCCATAAAAAGTCCGAAGGCCGGCCCTTGGCTGGCTTGAAGCGCTTTCTCGTCCAATTTTTCCGGAGAGATGGCTTCGATTTTAAAAAATTTGCTTAGGGCTTCAAAAGCTTTCACGGGGTCAAAACCAGGATAAGAACGAACGATACGGTGGGTCGGAAAAACAAGAAGTCCCGGATCGTGAAATCCCACCAAGGCCATATAGACAAAATCATAAGGTTTTTCTTCTTCCAGTCCAGCACTTTCTGCGCTTCGTTTGGCGCGGGCATATTCCAAAGCGGTTTGATAGCGGTGATGGCCGTCTGCAATATAAATTTTTTGACGGCTGAGTTTTTGGCGGATTTCTTCGATTTGATTTCCATCTTGAATGAGCCAGACCGCATGCGAAACACCTTCCTCATCGACAGCTTCAAAAGCCGGCGAAGCAGCGGCGATTTTCAAATAAAAAGAATGAAGATTTTCCCGGCTGTCATCATAAAGCCCGAAAACCGGAGAAAAATTGGTGTGCGTCGTTTCGAGAAGTTTTCTTCTGTCTTCGCGCGGTTTGGAAAGGGTCTTTTCATGCGGAATCACGATTCCCTGGTCAAAATCTTCCAGCTTTAAAACACCGAGAAGTGCAAACCGTTCTCTTTTTTCTCCGCAATGCGGGTCGCGAAAGGTTTGGCAATAAAGATAAAAGGCCGGGTTTTGATCCTGAATCAAAATATTTTGGCTGCGCCATGCCTGAAAAAAATCCCGCGCGCGCGTATACCGGCTGTTGGCCTCGTTATCCGACGGTTCGATTTTATTTAAAATAAGCCGCACGCAATTATAAGAAGATTTTTGATAAAGTTTTTCCTGCCCGTCCGGCGAAATAATGTCGTAAGGAGGGGCGATGACTTCGGACAAAGGGACAGTTTTGGGGTCATAGCGCCAAGCTTGGAAAGGTCGGAAGTCTGCCATTTGTTTAAGGGTCATGGTTTTCATTTCACGCCGGCGCCGTCTTTAATGGAACGTTCCGGAACAACGAGTGTCAGTCCCGCTTCATCGGAAGCCGCAAGCAGCATTCCCTGGGATTCAACGCCGCGGATAACGGCGGGTTCTAAATTATTGATGACCACGATTTTTTTCCCGACCAGCTCTTCTTCTTTATAGTGCTGGCGGATTCCAGCCACAATGGTTTTCTTTATTTCGCCCACCCGTATTCCCAAAACAAAAAGCCGGTCGGCATTTGGATGGGGCGCTGCCGACTCGATTTCCGCAATGCGAATTTCCAATTTTTGGAAGTCTTCGTAAGTAATCATCCGGTCTCTTTAAATCCGCGGCTTTCGTCCTGTGTTAACTCTCGGAATGTAAAAGGGATAAGCATTTTAACACATCACAAAAACGATTCAATATGATAATTTTACAACTTTATCGGACTCAAAACTCATAACCTATTACAACAAAATAACTTATAGATTCGCATTTACGCTTGATTTTGACATCTTAGATGTTATAATGTCGCGTCCTTCAAAAAGTTATGATTAAACTCCCTGGCTTAAATCAAATTCGTAAAGGAGAAAATTTATGGGAAAAATTAAAATCGCAATTGCCGGTGTTGGAAATTGTGCGGCATCTCTGATCCAAGGTATTGAGTATTACCGCTCGGCCCCAAACGGCAAAAAAAAAGAGCAGGACTACTTCGGATTAATGAATTACGATCTCGGCGGTTATTTGCCCGAAGACATTGAAATTGTCGCGGCCTTTGACATTGATAAACGCAAAGTCGGCGAACGTTTCGATGTGGCCCTGAATGCCAAACCCAATTGCGTCCTTCCCCTTTTTACCGACATCCCTAAAAGCAAAGTCAAAGTTGAAATGGGTCCGGTGCTTGATGGATTTTCCGAACATATGAAGGAATATCCCAATGACCGCACCTTTATTGTCAGCGATAAAAAACCCGCCAATGTAGAAAAAATTTTGAAAGACAGCGGCGCGGAAATCCTTTTAAACTATCTCCCGGTCGGCAGCCAGAAAGCCACGGAATATTATGCGGAGGCTTGTCTCAAAACCGGCGTAAGCTTTATTAACTGCATGCCGGTTTTCATTGTCTCCAATCCTCAGTGGGCCAAACGTTTTGAAGAAAAACGTATCCCCTGCATCGGCGATGATATCAAGGCCCAAATCGGGGCCACAATTGTTCACCGTACATTGACGAAACTTTTTATGGACCGCGGCGTGAAAATTGACCGCACGTATCAGCTCAATACGGGCGGCAATACAGATTTTCTCAATATGTTGAATCGTTCGCGCCTGGTCTCCAAGAAAATTTCCAAAACCGCTGCCGTGCAAAGCCAGCTCGACATTCCTCTGGAAGAAGACAATATCCATATTGGTCCTTCGGATTATGTTCCCTGGCAAAACGATAATAAAGTCTGTTACTTACGCATGGAAGGCCGCGGCTTTGCTGGATTCCCCATGAATCTTGAGCTTCGTCTTTCAGTGGAAGATTCTCCGAACAGCGCCGGATGCGCCATTGATGCCATTCGCTGCTGCCGTCTTGCGCGCGACCGCAAAATCGGCGGTCCGCTGATTTCCATTTCTGCTTATACGATGAAACATCCGCTCAAGCAGATTGCGGATACAGAAGCCCGCGAACTGGTTAAAAAATTTATCCAGGGCACCTGCCCCCGGTAAAAAACAACCTTTTGTCATTTCGACGACCGAAGGGAGGAGAAATCCCGTTTTTAAAAGCGGGATTTCTCGGCTTCGCCTCGAAATGACAGGAACTTGAGATTCGATGCTGCGAAAAACCGTTTATCCCAAAGTTGAAAATCTGCTCAACCAACTCGCCGGAGAATTAAACCGCAACGGCCTTTCTCCCAATCAATTAACCCTCGGCGGCGCCGCAATTAATTTTGTGACGGGATGGATTTATGCCAGCGGCCATCTTTTTTGGGGCGGAGTTTTTCTCCTCATCGCTGCCTGCGGGGATTTGCTGGACGGCCCGCTCGCACGAATAAGCGGCCGCACCTCAAAATTCGGGGCTTTTCTCGATTCCACTGTGGATCGCTATTCGGATTTTTTCGTTCTTGCAGGCCTTGCCCTTTATGCCGCCAACGGCGGGCATCTGGACTGGTTTCTTCTTATTATGGGTATCATTGCCGGATCTTTTGTGACAAGTTATGCTAAGGCTCGCGCTGAAAATTTAATTCCCAATTGCGGCGTGGGCGTTTTCGAAAGAGCAGAACGCGTAATTATTTTAGCACTCGGGACTCTGATTTTCCCCATTTTCCCTCTTACTTTGTGGATTCTTTGCATAGGCACAAACGCCACGGCCATTCATCGCATTCTTTATACGAAGAAAAATCTTTCGGAAGAAAAGTGAGGGTATTGTCATTGCGAAGCAATCTCAAAACCGGGATTGCTTCGTCGGCTCCGCATCCTCGCAATGACATATTTTATTTATTTCTTTTGTCTTTTTTCTTTTTCATGTCTTCTTTCTCTCCCCTATCATTAGGCGCTTCCACTTCTTCCACGCCCGAAGCAGTTGCCAAACAAATCGAGAACCGGCGCATTTCCTGGGTTGCGCTTAAAGCCCGAGTGGTCCTGCATTTTTATCAGGAAGACCGCGAAAAGGCGTCCTGTTTCGGCCGGCTTCTTTATGAACGGCTTCAGGAAAAAGTGGTTTTGAGCTGCGTGGGCCGCCAAAATAAATTGCTTTTTGTTTTTAAAACCCTGGACCGCAGCTTCGAACTTTATTTACCGGCGCTCAAAACCGTTTATGAAGGGAATATTTTTGCCCTAAGCGATTCTCCGGAAATCGACAGCCATCTCAAACCTCTCGACCTTTATCGTGCTTTAAAACCCATGACTTTTGCTGCCGCAGAATCCGAAATCGAAAAGCAGGATGAAACTCATACTGCGGTCAAAATTTATTCTGAAAGGCATAATAAGCGGTATCTTGCCCGCAAAATTTTGGCAACGCGGGAGGGCGATGTCCCGGTTGAAATTTATTATTCAGAAAATGAAGAGCCGGAAACTTTGATCCAGCGCTCAGATTATCAGGAGATTCTCCTGCCCGGTCAGCGCTCGAAAGGAAAAGTGGTTTTCCCCAGGCAAATTCAGATCGACTCCTCCGCCAAAAGAAATAAAACCGTGCTTCTTTTCAAAAAAATTGAATTCCCTGCGCGTTTTGTGGACGAGAATTGGGGAATTTCCTATCCGGAAGATGTGCAGAGAGCCGCGGTCGAAGATCCCGCTTTGAAAAGACAAATCGAGTTTGAAAAAGCCCCGGCTACTTAGGTTCCTGCTGCGTCATGCAATGAATCCCGCCCAGGCCGTGAATTAAATCCCGCGAAGGAATGGGAACCATTCTGCGTTTCGGAAAATGGTCTTTCAGAATACCTGCTGCGCGTTCGTCCTTTTTATCTCCAAAGGCCGGAACCAATACCGATTTGCTGGCGATATAAAAATTGGCGTAACTTGCGGGCAGTCTTTTTTTGCCGGTCCGGACAATACCGGGCATGGGAAGTTTAATCAGGTTTAAAGACCGGGGTAAACGCTCCCAGTTTTCTTTGAGATTGCGGTAATTCGCATCCGAAGAATTTTCTTCATAGGCCGCCAAGATGGTATCGGGACTGACAAAACGTGCGAGCTGATCAATATGCCCGTCTGTATCGTCCCCTTGAATGCCGCGGCCAAGCCAAATCACTTCTTGAACGCCTAAAAAATCCTGTAATTTTTTTTCGACATCAGCCCGGGTGAATCGAGGGTTGCGATTGGGATTTAAAAGACACTGTTCGGTAACAAGACAAATTCCGCGTCCATTCACTTCAATGGAGCCGCCTTCCAAAATCATTTCGGGCTGAAAACAAGGAAATGGCACAAGGCGGCGGCTGAAAATCCTATTATCTCTCATCAAGTTTTTATACTTTCCGCCCCAGGCGTTAAAACGCCATTTACACCATGCTTTTTGACCTGATTTATTTTTAAGGAAAACCGGGCCGTAATCGCGAACCCAAATGTCCGCGGAGGCGGTAAAATGAAAAATAAGACGGCCCAAATGGGCCGCGTGTTTCAAATTCTTTAAAATAAAATTACTTTCCGCGCGGCTTGAAACAAGCAAATGGATCTTTTCTCCGACAAGAAGTTCTTCGATGATTTGCAGGAATACTTTCTGAATGGAGGGATATTTTTTCGACGGCCAGTTGGTGCTCCGGCCGGGCCAAGCAAGCCATGTGGCTTCATGCGGCCCCCACTCCGCCGGCATATGATAGCCAAGGCTGAGCGGAGTTTTACTCATCAATAAATCTCTCCAATACCGGCTGATAGGCGTCAACGCGCCGGTCGCGCATAAAGGGCCAATTCTGGCGCGTCATTTCGATTTCTGAAAAATCACAAACCGCGAAAACAATTTGTTCTTTGGTCCGTGCCCGGGCAATGATTTTTCCGAAAGGGTCGCTCACAAAAGAATTTCCCCAAAAATTCAGCCCGCCTTCTTTTCCCGTCCGGTTGCACGCCGCAACAAAAATCCCATTGGCCACCGCGTGAGAGCGCTGAATAATTTCCCAGGCTGAAATTTGGCCGGCCACCACTTTTGGTTTTTCTTTCAGAGAGTGTCCGATGGCGGTGGGATAAAAAATAATTTCCGCTCCTTGAAGCGCGGCGGAACGCGCGGCTTCCGGAAACCATTGGTCCCAGCAAATCAAAACGCTGATTTTAGCGTAGCGGGTTTTAAAAACTTTAAAGCCCGAATCTCCCGGCGAAAAGTAGAATTTTTCGAAAAATTGCGGGTCATCCGGAATATGCATTTTCCGGTAAGCACCGAGGAACCGGCCGTCCGCATCAATGACTGCTGCACTATTATGATAAATTCCCCGCGTGCGCTTCTCAAAAATAGGAACAATAAGAACCGCCGCATTTTCGCGGGCCACTTTGGAAAGCGCTTGAACCGTAGGGCCGGGAATGGTTTCAGCGAAACGGAAATTTTTAGCGTTCTCGGTCTGGGGAAAATACGGGGTAAGAAAAAGTTCTTCGAGGCAAATGATTCTTGCCCCTTTGCGGGCAGCCTCTTCGATTTTCGTGATATTTTTTTTGAGGTTCGCTGCCGGACCTTTTGCAGCGGAAACTTGAATGAGGGCGATTTTAACTTGGCCCATTCCTCAATGAATTAGCACTGCAGCGGCAATGACGGTGGTCCATTTGCCGGTTTTATCGCCCTTGGCGCTTTGGGTGATGGCCGTGGTTTTCACGATTTCATCGGAAATTTTCCAGATTTCCTTTTTTTTGTCATAACTTTCATCCGGATCAAATTTGACGCCCAAAATAGTCGCTAACATGCTTGCCGCAAGGTCTTCGGCATATTCCCCGGTTTTTTTCTCCGTCCAGCCATACGTATGGGCTTCGGAAAGATATCCGTATTGGTCCGATCTTTTGGGAAGGGCCATGCCCACGGAAGCCGCGATCAACCGGTTAGGTTCATTCGTCGCGCATTCGGCCACCACGGTGAAAAGGACCTGGCCGGGAGCAAGATACTTCAGGCCGGCCTCTTTGGAAATCCATTTACAATAAGGCGGATAAATACTTGAGACGCGCACAATATTGAAAGCCGCAATGCCTGCATCGCGCAGCGCAAGCTCAAAACTGGAAAGTTTTTCCTTGTGAATACCGACACCTTTGGTGAGAAAAATTTTCTTGGGTAAAATCACTCGAAATTTCCTCCTCTTACGTTTGGCATTGGGGACAAAAGGACGCGCTGCGTCCAGCCAGTTTGATTTTACGGATCGCCGTTTTGCAAACAACACATTCTAATCCAAATCGCCCGTAAACGCGGTGAAAATTTTGAAAGAACCCGCGGCTGCCGTCGGAGTGAATATAGTCATCAATCGAAGAGCCGCCCAGCTTGATGGCTTCTTCGAGGGTTTCACGGATGGATTGATAAAGCTGTTTTAACCGTCCGGATTTAAGCCGGTTGGGGCGGCGCCTTGGATCGATTCCAGCGCGGTGCAGGCTTTCATCCGCATAAATATTTCCAAGGCCGGCAAGAATTCTCTGATTCAAAAGCAGGCTTTTGATTCTTCCGCTGCGCTGCCTAAAAGTTTCGATAAACGTTTTTTCCGAAATTTCGAAAGGTTCGGGTCCGAGCCGCCGGACGCCTTCTGGCAGAGACTCCAGATTGCCATTGGTCAGAAACATTTCGCCGAATTTCCGTATATCGCGGAAAACAAGTTTTTGAGGAATTTCTAAAAATTCCATCACTACATGAAGATGCGGGTCTTTTACGGTTTCATCCCTCCAGACAAGCTGTCCGGTCATGCCCAGATGAAACCAAAGCGTATTCTCTTCGTTCAGTCCAAATCGAATATATTTCCCGCGGCGGGACAAAGAAATGATTTTTCTTTGCGGAATTTTTTTTCCCATGGTTTGCCGTGGTGTTTTTGAAATTTCTTCGTGGAGAATCGATATCCGCCGGAAAGTGAGTCCCATCGTTTTTTGTTTTAACTCGCGGACAATATTTTCAACTTCAGGAAGTTCGGGCATGGGTGAAGCGGGAATCCGTTTTTGCCGGATCAGGCCACAAGCGGGCGCCGTTCATTCATGGAATCACCGGGCGTGTGATAAAATTGAATGGACTCTTCCCCGCGGCGCCAGCAAAAATAGACAAGTTCACCGGCGATTTTTGCCGGAAAATCAATCCAGCCCTGTTCAAGATTGCGGACCACGCAACCCAAACCGCGGAGTTGGTCGGCAAATTTCTCGATTTCAGAAAGAAAAGCTTCAAGTTCCTGGGCTTCATTTTCCGCCAATTCGCCCGAGGCCGGAAGGCCGCTTTGGGCCTCTTTATGGTTCAAAATCTCTTCCATGAATAAAACGTCATGACGCCGGGAATAATTTTCTTTTTGGCTTAAAAAACCGGCAATGAGCTGATCAATTTGCGGAAGGAGGGCATTGGCCTCGCTCAAGGTAAAAATCCTCGGCCGGGGACTATTCATGGCGAAAAGATACCGCATTCGTGTACTCCGGACAACATAAATTTTTAGACATCAAGGCGTTCCGGGACAGATTCGGAAGAAACCGAGGGAATAAGGCCGCCGCCCTTGGCGACATTGATCACGCTCTCATCGCTTAAGCGCGCAAAACCTCCGGAAAATTTTCCGCCATAAACCAGGACATTAAAATTGTATTTTTTATAGGCAAAATCAAGGCGGCGGTTGATCACAACAGGGACCGTCATGATCGGAATATTGACAAATTCCTGCACCACCCAATCCCCCTTCAACGCCTTGTCCATGGTCTCATTCCAGACATTGTCCGGAGTTTCTTTCCCGATGGTCACCCCTTTGCCGCCATAGCTGATCGAAGGTTTAAGGACGAGCGTTTCTTTTTCATCTTTTAAAAAATCAATGAGATAGATTTTTTTCCGTCCGTAAAAATCTTCGGCATCCATGAGCCGGCGCGTCCAGGGAAGATGCTCGCGCTTGATCTTATTTTCATTTTCCGTAAAAAAATGATCGAACTCGGGATTGGTGAGAATGGAAAGGACGGCCTTCGTGCTGGCCAGGCGCGAACGTAAAGGATTGACGAGGCAAACCGCCCGGTCGCGATAGGCCTTGATCAAGTCCTGAATTTCATCAAGACGTTCCAGGAGTTCATCAAAAACCGCCCGCCGTAGGATTAAATTCACCCGGAAATTTTTGTGATAGAGTTTGCCGCCCTTATATTTGAGTTCACGCGGGTCTGCGATGGTCGTCTTATATCCTTTGCTTTCAAAAAAACTTTTCAGGTATTCGCATTCGGTCATGGTACGCACATTGCGCCAATCCATAATGGCGATATTCGGGGTCTCATAACCGCCGAATTCCTCGTAAGCCTGCAAAAGAGCGTCCAAAACTTCCTGCACGCGCAAAGAAGCTTTTAAATTATTTTCTTCCACAAAGGGCCGGAGAATTTCTTCCTGCAAAAGACACGATTCGAGTTCATCGGTATAACCCGCACCGGCCGGCGCATCGCTGTCAAACTCCACCAGCTTGAGGCTCTCGCCTTCCATTAAAGCATCAAAACGGGCAAAAATGACGCTGCGGGAAAAACCGGGGTCGATTTTAATCAGCTCCGCGGCGTCAGGGTTCAGCCGGAAGACATGGGCAAGATGGACTTCTTCAAAATAAAGACGGACCGCTGTATTGATAATTTGCATCATGGTGCTGGTCACGCGTTTTAAAAGATGCTCCTGTTTAGACGTGACAAGATGCATTTTGTAAAAAGTGGGGATAACGAAACGGCTGTAACGGAAGGAGGTTTTTTCTAATTTCTTGGGGAAATGCTCGATGGCGGAGATGATTTCACTCTCATGCGCTTTGAGGTATTCATCAAAGGCGTAATCGAGATTCTTCGTCATCGTTTGACCTTTTTTTCGGACAAAACCCTTTCTACGGTTTCACCGATCAGCGCGGGGCTGGGGGCCACCGTGACGCCGGCTTTTTGCAGTCTTTCGATTTTATCCTTTGCGGTGCCGGAGCCTCCGGAAATAATCGCGCCGGCATGGCCCATGCGTTTTCCGGCCGGGGCCGTTCCTCCAGCAATAAAGGCGATCACAGGCTTAGTGCCGTTTTTTTCGATAAATTCGGCGGCTTCTTCCTCTGCGCTGCCACCGATTTCACCGATTAAAACAATGGCGCGCGTTTCGGGATCGGCTTCGAATAATTTCAGGGCGTCTAAAAAATTAGTGCCGACAATCGGATCGCCGCCGATTCCGATACAAGTGGATTGCCCGATACCACGCTGGGTGAGCTGCCACACGGCCTCATAAGTCAATGTTCCGCTGCGCGAAATAAGGCCTATCGGCCCTTTGCGGTGAATATAGCCCGGCATAATTCCGATTTTACATTCCTCCGGCGTGATAATCCCCGGACAATTGGGGCCGATTAAAACAGTTTTTTTTGAGGCAAGCCAGGTTTTCACGCGCGCCATATCAAGTGCTGGAATTCCTTCGGTGATGGTGACAACGAGTTGTATTCCGGCATCAACCGCCTCGCGAATGGCGCCTGCCGCAAACTTGGCAGGAACATAAATCACGGAAGCATTGGCGCCGGTTTCTTCCACCGCTTCTTTGACGGAATTAAAAACCGGAACACCATGCACTTTTTGTCCGGCCTTTCCGGGCGTCACGCCGCCAACAATCTTGGTCCCATACTCCAGCATTTTTTCCGTATGAAAGGCCCCATGAGTGCCGGTAATTCCCTGCACAATCACTTTGGTATTTTTGTCGATGAGAATACTCATAGAACATCCCTCGTCATTGCGAGGAGGCCCGAAGGGCCGACGAAGCAATCTCTCACACTAGATTGCTTCATCCCGTCAATGGGTGCTGGGATTCGCAATGACGGCGTTTTCATAATACAGCCGTCACTTTTTCAGCGGCTTCGCCGAAACTTCCGGCAGCAATAATATTGAGTGAAGACTGTTTTAAAATTTCTTTTCCTTCTTTGACATTCGTGCCTTCTAAACGGACCACAAGGGGCACCTTGATACCAACCTCGCCCACGGCCGCCAAAATTCCTTCGGCCACCACATCACAGCGCATAATACCGCCAAAAATATTCACGAGAATGGCTTTAACTTTGGGGTCCGTGAGAATAATTTTAAAAGCTGCCGCCACTTTTTCTTTGCTGGCGCCGCCGCCCACATCGAGGAAATTGGCAGGCTCGCCGCCGGCATATTTGATAATGTCCATGGTGGCCATGGCCAGGCCGGCGCCGTTGACAATGCATCCAATATTGCCGTCCAGACTGACATAGCTTAAATCGAATTTTTTTGCCTGGACTTCGCGGGGATCGTCTTGGCGCGGATCATGCATGGCCGTAATCTCAGGATGGCGGTAAAGGGCGTTGTCATCGAAATTAATCTTGGCGTCGATGGCAATGACGGCCCCATCGCTCATAATGGCGAGTGGATTGATTTCTACAAGCGAAGCATCAAGTTCGAGAAAAATTTTGGCGATGGCTTCGAAAATTGCGGCGAAGGATTCCTGAGCTTTAAATTCGGAAACTAAACTTTTTGCGGCCTCAAGCGCGATTTTGTGATCCAGTCCTGAATCGAGTGAAAAATGTTTCTTAATAATTTTCGAAGGGTCCTCATGGGCCACCTGTTCGATTTCAATGCCCCCTGCCGCAGAAATAATCAGACACGGTTTCGCCACACCGCGGTCAAGGACAACCGCCGCATAGAATTCGCGGGCAATGCCGGTCGTGGCTTCGATAAGGACAGAATCCACGGGTTTGCCTTCCTGGCCGGTTTGTGGGGTAATGAGATTTTTCCCGAGAAGCCTTTCGGCGACCGAGCGGGCCTCTTCCGGAGACTTGACCAGCTTGACTCCTCCGCCTTTGCCGCGAGCGCCTGCATGAATTTGGGCTTTAACGACGAGCGAAGCACCGGTTTTAAAAAGTTCGCGCGCCGCATTGAAAGTCTCATCCGGCGTTTTGGCAATACGTCCCTGATTAATAGGAATATTGTATTTGCGGAAAATTTCTTTGGCTTGGGATTCGTGAATATTCAAGACTGTCGTTTCTCAATCGGAAGATAATGCCGGTCGGCCTCGCCGATATAATTGGCGGCAGGGCGAATCAAACGGTTGTCGGTAAGCTGCTCAATCACATGGGCCGTCCATCCTGCAACACGGCTGGCGGCAAAAACCGTGGTGAAAAAATCCACCGGAAAACCGAGAACATATAAAACCGAGGCGGAGAAAAAATCCACGTTGCAGGGAATTTTCTTTTCTTCCAGCATGACTTTTTCAATGCGGTTCGAAATATCCATCCATTTCTTTTCGCCGGTGCGGTCCAAAAGTCTTTGCGCAATGGCGCGAAAAGCCGTGGCGCGCGGATCTTCTTTTTTATAAATCCTGTGGCCAAAACCCATGACCTTTTTTTTCTGCGCCAGAAGATCGCGGACATAAGCTTCCGCTTTTTCCGGCTCCCCGATTTCCAGAATCATTTCCATGGCCCGCTGATTGGCCGAACCATGAAGGTCTCCCTTGAGCGTTCCCACAGCAGAAGTAATGGCAGAATACATATCGGATTGAGTTGAAGCTGTCACGCGCGCAGAAAAGGTAGAAGCATTAAGACCGTGATCGGCCAGCAAAATTAGGTAAGCATCCAGCGCCTTTTCCATTTCCGGCTCAGGTTTTTTTCCAGCAATCATATAAAGAAAATTAGCGGCATGAGAAAGTTTTGGGTCCGGATCCACCGGCTTTTTTTTCTGGCGCAGGCGGTAGAAGGCGGCAACGATCGTGGGAAAAACCGCCGTAAGATGCAGGGCCTTTCGCTTCATATTATCCACATCGATCCGGTCCGCTTCTTTATCGAAAAGTCCGAGGACTGAAACCATGGTGCGCAAAACACCCATGGGACGGGAATTCAACGGCATATCTTTAAGAATTTTGAGCACCGCCGGGTCAAATTTCCGCTGGGCCGCAAGTTTGGATTTGAATTCTGTTAATTCTGCGGCGAGCGGAAGTCTTCCGTTCCACAAAAGAAAGGTTGTTTCTTCAAAAGTGGAGGTACCGGCAAGTTCTTGAATCGGAATGCCGCGGTAAATCAGCCGGCTGTTTTCACCGTCGACCAGGCTGAGCCGGGTTTCACTGGCAACAACCCCTTCGAGCCCTTTAGAAAAGGCAGGATGGCTGGCGGCATCTTTAGGAGACTTGGAATCAGTTTCTGGCATAGATGACTATTATAATGAAAAGATCAGGTTTCGCACGAAGAAAATCTGAATTTTACAAACGGGTGAATTTTCCTGCGATATGGTCGGCAGCATACTCAATATAACGTTCCGCCCACTTTTTGAGGCCGGCAATTTCTTTGCGGGTGAGTTTACGTACCAATTTGGCGGGACGTCCGAAATATAGTGATCCGGATTTTAGTTTTTGATCATGCGTCACCAGACTTCCGGCACCAAGGATAGTCTCTTCCCCTACCACCGCGCCGTCCAGCAAAATAGAACCAATTCCGATCAGGGATTGATCCTTCACGCGGCAGGCATGAAGCGTGACTTGATGGCCGATTGTCACGTAATCGCCGATGACGCACGCCCGATTGGTTTCCACATGAAGCAGCGACAGATCTTGAATATTAGTGTGATGCCCGATGATGATTTTATTAATGTCGGCGCGGGCAATCACTCCCGGCCAAA
>JACPXL010000076.1 GCA_016196555.1 Candidatus Omnitrophota bacterium
CACTACTGTCCCGTTATAAGTCGAATAACGACAGTTGGTTGTGATTTTGAATTTCTGACAATGGTTGTGGATCGTCGTGTAAGGCTTGATAAATGGGCATTTTTTCGAAAACCGTAACGCTGATAATCTGTAAAAAAGTGTAAAGGCTGATTTTTAGGTCGAGACGTTTTTTGATAATCGCAATCAGGACATAAGTTGAGATGGCAATCCAAATCTGAGTTTTGACGGCATTCTCGGAAGTGCCATAGAAGGCTTTGATTCTCAGATGTTGTTTGATCCATTTGAAGAAAAGTTCCACTTGCCACCGGGCCTTGTAAAGCCGAGCAATCGTTAAGGCCGGTAAGGAAAAATTGTTGGTTAGAAAAACAAGACGTTTGTCCGTTTCGGAATCGTAGTAACGCACACGACGAAGTTTGTCGGGATAATCCTTGGCGGTGTAATGCCCGGTAAGGAGAATGGTTTGATCGCATTGCAGTCCGGTTGATTTGTCTACTGAATGAGAGTACAGGCGCTTGGATTGCATGTTGCTCTTGGCTCGAATCACAAAGAAGGCTGCGGTTTGATGAAGGGCGTAAAGACGCTTGAAATCGAGATAGCCTCGATCCATCACGTAGAAGGAGCCAGGTTCTGTGGTCAGAATGTCGAGGATATTGACATCGTGGACTTTGCCGTCGGTGATTTCGATGAAAGCTGGAATAGGCCCTCTCAAGTCCAATAAAGTATGGAGTTTGACCGCGCCCTTGGTTGTGCGAAAGTGCGCCCAGGGAAACAGAGAAAGACACAAGTCGATGGTGCTGGCATCCAGAGCGTAAACGGTTTGTTCGAGTTCGATGCCGAAGTCTTCGTGTTGATAAAGTTTGCGGGCTTGATGAATAAGAATTTGAGCGAAATCGGCGTAGATGCGCCAATCCCGGTTCTCGTTGGCACGAGCGAGATTGTTTCGAGCAATGTTGCCTCGAATGCCCATGTGATAGAGTTTGCTGCTCATGGTCTTCAGACAGGTTTCGATGTCGCGTAGACTTTCTCGATAAGTCATTTGAGCAAAACTCATCGACAGGAATTGGTCGAGACAAGAAAGAGTCCTGACTTTGTAATCGCCACGGTAGCGCATGACGCACTTGCGGAATTCGTGGAGCGGTAAGAAATCCATGACCTGAGAAAAAACCGTTTTGCCGTTGTTCATTGAGAGAGCCTCCTGGGCAGTAAGCGTCTCTCAAAGATAGGCGATTCAAATCGATTATGGAATTTTTTGACATTAACATATTGAAAATACTCAGTTTACAAGAACTGAATTACTCCTTAATGGGACAGCAGTGTCAATTTAAATAAAATTAATTCGTATAGAACGAGTCAGAAAGGGCAGATGCATATGGAAATTAGTCATCAAGTTGTAAAACCTCTCCTCGATCGTTTGCTTCAAGAATACAAAAAAATGTATCGAGAAATTTGCGCATACTCTTCTGACGCCCCGAATTTTTTGGAATTAAAGTCTCAAATCGAAGATAAATTAAACCAATTGAAAATCATGAATATGCTCGGAGGCTTTCATGCTATTCATGGGGGAACTTTGACGACTGAAGAACAAGGAAAGCTTCGCGAGAATCTCCGAAATTTGAAATTAGACGAGCGGTTTTTGGCGCGCCGTTGGAAAAGACATTTGGTCAGTGAGAATCGTTTTCGAAGGTTACGGGAGAAAAGAAATCATGTTTCAACAATTGCTGCTTGAGGAATCCATAGGGATCGGACTTAAGGCTGAAAATCAAAAACAAGCCTTGAAGCAGATGGTTGATCTTTTGCCCCAATGGGGACTGAAGGAGTCCACCAAGGCAGAACTTCTTGAACGCTTGCTGGAACGGGAACGATTTGGAACCACGGCCATTGGGGATGGCATTGCCCTGCCGCGTTGCATATTTTCCGGTGTTCAATATCCTTTGGCGGCTTTGGCCATAAGCCGTGAAGGTATTCATTATCCTTCTTTAGACGGAGAATTAGTCCATATTATTTTTCTTTTAGTATTGCCGGAACGCGAAGAGTCCCAGCAACATAAAGAGAGAATTCTTCACATTGCGGAATCTTTTTTCCGCGACCGGTTTTTGTGCGAGCGAATCAAAATTGCCGAACATCCGGAGGAAGTGTATGAACTTCTTCTGCGGGAAGGCAGCCCGATGTACGAAATGGTGGATCGGGACATGACTTTGCGCGCTCGATACGGCACCTGATCAAACGTTTTTTAAGCAAGGCCCTGGA
Source organism: Candidatus Omnitrophota bacterium (assembly GCA_016196555.1). Lineage (GTDB taxonomy): Bacteria > Omnitrophota > Omnitrophia > Omnitrophales > Aquincolibacteriaceae > JACPXK01. The sequence continues at coordinate 2,248 of JACPXL010000076.1, forward strand.
TAGGTTCGTTTGCGAGGGGGGTCTCCCAAGCGGATCTTCCAGGGCCGTTTTTTTTCCCAAATTGACATTCTCTCCAATATTGTTCAATATAACGGGCCTCTAGGAGATTTATAACAATGAATTCACCCCATCCCCATAGCCAGCAAGCGACCGAAGAGCGTATCGATATTCGTGAAAAAGGAGCGCCTTTAAACGATGTTCCCCAAATCAGTGAAAAAAGGCTTTACGGCCAGCTCCAGGTTTTCACCGGCTGCCGCGACCTGAAATTAGTCGAAGATGCCTTTTCGCGGAGTGGGCTAGAAGGTGTTATTTACTCGAACGTGAATGACCCTTATGGCATCGGAGTTTTAATCTTCACGGAAAATCCAGAAGATTTTGTCGGGAAAGTAAGAAATCTTTATACGGCCAAACCTTTTAGCGAATTGACCCATCAATCCGAAATGACCATGATCGGACGCAGTTATTCCACAGGCCATGAACCCGATTTGGAAGATTGGCTTTTACGCCAGCCGCGCCGGCGCGCTTTCAATCCCGTCTGGCCGTGGGCGATTTGGTATCCGCTTCGGCGCAAGGCCGAATTTGAGCTTCTCCCCAAACCGGATCAAGGAAAAATCATTATGGAACATGCCGCCATCGGCAAATCCTATGGCCGTTCCGGTTACGTGCAAGATATTCGCCTTGCTTGCCAAGGGCTGGATAAGAATGACAATGATTTTCTTATCGGTTTGGTTTCCAGCGAGCTTTTTCCTCTGTCCCGCATTGTTCAAGAAATGAGAAAGACCCAGCAAACCGCCAGGTATTTAGACTCCCTGGGACCTTTTTTTGTCGGCAAAGTATGCTGGCAAAGCCCTCAGCCCTAAAAGGGCCCCCTTATTTAGGATTAAACCTTTTTCCGCCTCCCGCGTCTAACTTGATGAAAGCCCTTATATAGAAGAAAAGGGCCAATGACGATAAAGGAGGATAACATGAAGAATTTAGCCAAAAAATCAATGACTACGGTGGTGGGGATAGCCTTCCTGATGGGGATGACTTTGCTTCCCGTCTATGCCGAGGAGGGAAGCCCATCGCCTGCCGGGACTTTGAATCATCCGGGACTCCAAGAGCGGGTTGCCAAATGGAAACAGCTTAAAGAGCAAAATCCCGAACAGTTTCAAAAGCTCGTGGAAGAACGGAAGCAGAAAATCAAAGAAAAACTTGGGGAATTGAAGGAAAAAAACCCCGAGAAATTTGAAGAGGTTAAGGAAAAGATTATGCAACGCCGTCAGCAAAGGCTGGCGAATTTGAAGCGCGAAAATCCTGAAAAGTTTCAGGAGCTTATGCGCGAGAAGTGGAATCGTTTGGAAAACTTAAAGAAGGAAAATCCGGAACAATTCGAACAGTTTCTTGCCAAACATCCCCGAATTAAAGATCGTGTGGAAAAAGGCCAAGGGGTGCCCGAAGGACGTTTTGACCGGAAGGAAGATCGTTGGGATCGTCGGGAAGATAAAATCGACCGGCGTGAGGACCGTCGGGACCGTCTCGAAGACATACGGGACAAGAGAGAAGATATTTGGGACGCCCAACACGATGGCGGACGGATGGACCGGCTTGAGGATATAAGAGACAAGCAGGAAGACATTCGCGACCGGCGCGAAGATGTTCATGACCGCCAGGAAAATATTCGCGACCATCGTGAGGATGTGAGGGATCGCCGTCATGGGGTAGCTCCAGCAAAAGGCCGCCGTGGAAACAACGCTCGCGGATAATTTGGAGGAGCAAAAGCTTATCGATCAAGCGCGGACGGGGGATGTAAAATCCTTCTCCGCGCTGGTACGACTCTATGAAAGAAGAGCGCTTCATATCGCTTGGTCTTTTTTAGGGCAAGCCGAAGACGCGCGTGACGCGGCTCAAGAGGCCTTTATCAAAGCTTATGAAAATCTCGGACGGTTTCGCGGGGAAAGCCGTTTTTCGACTTGGTTTTACCGGATTCTGATCAACACGTGCAAAGATTTTCTAAGAAAGAAAAAAAGCCGGCCTGTTTTTGATGAGAGTGAAGAAAACAATGGAATAGAAAAAATTCCCGGCCGGCAAGATCCGTCCAAGGAAATTTTAGATCATGAACTCGGCCTTTTGATCCGCCAGGAATTAAAGAAGCTGCCTTTTCAGCAGCAAAGCACTTTTACTTTGCGTTATTTTGAAGGACTAAGCCTTCAGGAAATTGCCGAAACCATGGGGCTCAGTCTCGGCGCCGTGAAGGCCCATTTATGGCAGGCTCAGGAAAAAATGAAAAAAGGTTTAAGTGAGTGGAAACCAAATCCACAGGTGAAACTATGAATGAACCATTCTTTGAAGAACAAGACCGCCAGTTTATGGAGAAGCTGAAAAAAATCCGCAATCAACCTTTGCCGGATAATCTTCTTAAAGATTTCAGCACTTCCGTTGAAAAGCGTATTGTCGAAAGACAAAGACGCAAGACATGGATGCCGGTCGCCGCTGTCACAGCGGTTTTTGTGATGATGGCCTTGGCCGGAATATTTCTCGTCCAACAATTTCAACCGGCGTCGGAAATCATCCCGGAACCGGAACAGGAAATAATAATGAAAGACCCGGCGGTCCTTCCGGAAGCGAATCTTTCGGAAGAACTTCTCGCCCTTGAGGAATTGGGTGTCTGGACGGAGGAGGACGAAAAGTCCGTCGGCATGGCGCTAGAAAGTGCATTAAACGAACTTGAAACCGCCATGGATACCGATACGAGTGCTTTTAGTACCGTTCCGAAAATTGGATGAAAAGAAAATCATGGGGTATGCTTTACTTGTCAACTAAAAGCAGGTTTTCGTTAACCAGGAGAAATTATAATGCTTAAAAAATATATTGTTTTCGGGCTCATGCTGATGGCGGTTCTCTCACCTTGCTCGCAAGCGGAAACTCCGGATGCCATAAAGATGCAAGCCAATAATGATGTGCAGGTCGCCAGCCGTTTGTCGGAACAGGCCATGAATATGCTGCAAGGGGAGATGAACCGGGAAAAATTGCAAACCGCCATGGGGCTTTATATTCAAGCCGGTCAATTATTTGAAAAGGCCATGAACGCCTACAAAAATTTAGGCCCGCAGTATGCCACGCCGCAAGATGTTGAGAATTCTTATAATGCCATGCAGCACTGTATCAAAATGATCGATGAGATCAAAAAGCGGCTTTAAAAGCAAACTGTCATTCTGAGCGAAGTCTCCAACCCTTTCGGGTCGTAGACCCGGAGGGCGAAGGATCTGAGATCCTTCGGTCCTACGGACCTCAGGATGACGACGATTGTTTTTGTGCGGTTTCGGCCGCTTCCCGGATGGTTTTCAAAATAAGGTGGGAAGGAACCGCATACGTTTCTTTGCTGTGACGAGTTGACTCGGCCGCCATAATTCCCAGCAGCTTTCCCTCCGCATCAAGAAGCGGACTTCCGCTATCGCCCTGAAACAAATCAAAATCAATTTGAATGAGTTGGACGGATGGATCCCTGACTCCGGCCCTTTCCTTTTTCACTCCGACCCCGCTGATCCGGCCTTCGCTAATCGTGTTTTTAAGCAAAGGCGAATTTCCGATGGAGTAAACTTTGCTGTCAATTTGAATGAGTTCTGAATTCGACATTTCGAAAACCGGCAAGGGATGAGGGGAAGAAATTTTCAGTAACGCAATATCATGATTTTGGGAAATATAAACAAGCTGGGCTTCATAAGCCGCTTGATCATGAAGAACGACAGTAATACGGCCTGCTTCTGAGACAATATGTTTATTGGTCACAATCAAACCTGAGGGGTCCACAATTACTCCGGCTCCGGTGCGCAAATGATAAAAAGGCGTGATCCCTTGCTGGATCATAACGCTGCCGCTTTCTTGATGAATAAATGCCTCGGACTTGGTCCCCAGAAATCCTCCGATTTCAGCCTTGATTTCTACCACGGCTTTGGAAGATTCTATTAAAGTGCTGAGGACAGAGGTAGCGGCCTCGCCCCGAGGGGCATGGAAGGTAAGGGCTGAAACGGCGAAACATGCGATCATCAGGTATATTTGAACCATGGAAGGCCTCATTAATAGGAAATATAACACGTCCGATTTGAGTTTTCCCTGGGGGAGGTCGAAACTAAATTTATGCGGCTCATGATCGGGTCTTCCAATCCGTCTTTAGTGGCGCTTATACGGCGCTCCTTCGAAAGATTTCACTACACCTGGGTTGAGGTCGATAACGGCGTCGATGCCTTTCAAAAAGTTGTCAGTTCCCGTTTTGATTTGATTTTTCTGGAATTTAATCTCCCGCGCATGAAGGCCCCCGAAGTGTTGAGGCGGCTTCATTCTTTGGAAGGATTTAAAGTGCCGCCGGTTCTTGTGCTGACACTTGCCGAACCGGAACGCGAACAAATCGAAAGCGAACATTTCTCCCAAACGGAAGTTTTTGCAAGTCCCATCGCGATCCGGGAATTTGTGGCGAAAGTTCAGCAAATTCTAAATCAAAGAATAAGGGTGGCCTGCCTCGGGGGAGGCACAGGGCTTTTCACGCTTCTTTCCGGGCTTAAAACCATTTCGGGCATTACGCTTTCTTCCATTGTCAGCATGAGTGATGACGGCGGTTCGACGGGGCTTTTGCGGGATATTTTCGGCATTCTTCCTCCGGGCGATATCCGCCGGAGTTTGGTGGCGCTTTCCACCGCGCCGGATCTTTTGAATGAACTCATGCAATACCGTTTTGACAAAGGCAAAGAGTTGAAAGGGCATAATATCGGAAATCTTCTTCTGACGGCCCTTGTCCAAATGCGCGGATCCATGTCCAACGCCGTCAAATCCATCAGCGAAATTCTCAACATTCAGGGCGAAGTGATTCCGGTGACGGAATCGGCCAACACATTAAAGGCGGAATTGGAAAACGGAAAAGTGATTGAAGGGGAACATCGCATTAATCTTTTCGAGGGAATCGATCCCAAAATCCGTATCAAACGTTTATGGCAAGAGCCTCCCGCCGCTGCGACGCCGGATGCCATCGAGGCCCTCTTCAATGCCCATTATATTTTGCTGGGTCCGGGGGATTTATTCACCAGCGTTATTTCCAATTTGATTGTCTCCGGAATCGCAGAGGCCATTGTTTCCAGTAAAGCCAAAAAAATTTATATTTGTAATGTCATGACCAAAGCCGGAGAGACGACGGATTTTCAGGTAAGCGATCATGTGCGTGAAATCATTAAATATTTGGACCGGGACTGTCTGGATTTTGTTTTATGTTCGAACACAAAGTTTCATAAGGCCGCGCTGTTCTCGTACGCTCAGCAAAAACAAATTCCGGTGATCGAAAAAAGGCCGGTCGAGCTGAAAAAAATCACACGGGCGAAAATTGTTTGGAAAGATTTAGCTTCTGAGAGTGAATTAGTGCGCCATGACAGCCTTAAATTGGCCGCTGAAATCAAAAAGATTACTTGCTTTCCGCTTTTAAAGTTGTAAGATAACGCTCCACAGCAGCAGATTTGGGAAAAACAGGGGAGCGGTGATCTTTCAGAAGTTTTTATTATTCATTGTCCTAGCCCTTCCTTTCTTTTCCTCAATCGTTCTTCCTTAAAACTAAAACTTTGCGAGATTAATTCCTGCGACATGGAAAGCTTTCCATTATCCTTATCGCTGCGTGATTCTATTAGCGCCCGCATTCAAAAGCGCATCGAGGATCTGCAGAAAGGCTATCGCCAGAATGTCGGGTTGATCAGCCGTTCAGGCCTCGGGAAAACCCATCTGCTTTTATCCCTTTACCAAGCAATTCCCAAAAATTCAAATATCATACCGGTCTATCTTGCCGCCGACATTTTAGGGTTCGAGCATTTTGCCGAATGCTGGATCGGGGCATTGCTGAGCGGACTTTTTGTCAGCCAGGGCGTGCCTTATCCCAAAAATTTCGCTTCTCTTTTGCAAGCCTCGGAACCGATCGTTCCGAAAACTCTCGAAAAAATCCGGCATTTTAAAAAAATAATGCGTCATGAAAAAAATGCCGCTTGTGTCAAAGAGCTTTTTGCCCTTCCCACCGTTTTGGCGGAAGAAACGGGAAAAAAAATTCTTTTTATTTTGGATGAATTTCAGGCGCTCATATCTTTGCCGGCCCCGGATCCTTTTGGTTTGCTCGGCAAAGAAATCATGATCGGGAAAAATACGCTTTATCTGGCGGCGAGTTCCACGCCCGAACGCGCCAAAGAAATATTCCGCGACAAACTTTCCATGCTTTTCGGAAATTTCGAAGTGATTGAAATGATGCCTTTTAGTTTTGAAGAGACCGCAGAATTTTTGACGGAGAAATTTCCGTTAATGACATTCACCGACATGCAGAAAAAATTCTTCATCCGCATGACGGACGGAAATCCCAGCTATTTATCATTCCTCGGAGAACAGATCGCTTATTTGATGGCCCGTGATTTTTCCACCGAAGTTTCGAATGATTATGTCCTACAAGCCTTTCACCATGAACTTTTTGATGACCACGGCCGGCTTTCTCTAAAATTTGAGAACCGTCTTGAAGCTTGCATGCGTCTTGCCAAAGACCGTTATCCTTATGTGGGAGCTCTTTTGGCAATTGCAAGCGGCAGGCGTAAAGTGCTTGGGATTTCTACTTTCATCCAACGGGCGGCGGGGGAGACAAAAACGGTTCTCCAGCGTCTGGTTCATGAAGATATTATTTGTAAGCGCGGGTCTTTTTATATTTTGGAAGACCCTTTATTCTGCTTCTGGTTAAATCACGTCTATGCCCAGCGGCACTCGAATTATGCCCCGGACGAAGAAATCCTAAAAGACAAGCTGCGGCAATCGCTCCGCCAGGAATTCCGGATCATGGAGCTGGAGGACCGTATTGACATTACCGCCCGGGTCGAGCTGCTTTTCAAGGAATTCCGCAATGATGTGGTGGAGCTTAACGAGAAAAAGATACGCTGCCCCCATTTTTCGGAAATTGCCTTCCGGCCGACCAATGGAAGGGTCTTTCCGTTATTTGCCCGATCTTCCAATGTCCGCTGGCTTTGTCAGATTGCCCGGGAACGGGTGGGGGAAGAGGATGTCGCAATTTTTCTTGAAGAATTGAAGCGATTCAGAAAGAATGTGCAGCGTAAGATCTTTGTCACCCTCTCGGGAATCGATCAAAATGCGAAGCTGATGGCCCAGCAGGCGAATGTTCAGCTCTGGGATCTGCGCAGTTTTAACGCCCTCTTGGATTTGTACGGGCTGCCAAAAATGATTACGATTCGAGAACCGGAAAGAAAGGAGCACAATGGAGCGGATTTGGGCGCCCTGGCGCAAAGCTTACATTAGACCTAGCAAAAAGAAATCCGCCAAATGTCTTTTTTGCGGACTTCTGGCCGAAAATAAAGACAAACGCAATTACATCCTCAAACGTTCCCCTTTCAGTTTTGCCATCCTCAATCTTTATCCTTATAATACCGGCCATACTTTGATTATTCCCAAACGCCATGTGGATTCCGTGCACGCGCTTTCAGCGGAAGAAAAATTAGATTGGCTGGACCTTTATGAAAAAACGCGTTTGGCCATTCAGAAGGCGCTGAAACCGCATGGTTTTAATGTCGGCATCAATATGGGAAAAGTCGGCGGGGCCGGTGTACCGCATCATTTGCATCTTCATATTGTGCCCCGTTGGGCGGGGGATGCGAATTTTATGCCGGTGATCGGCGGAACCAAAGTGATTTCCGAATCCCTGAACTCTATTTATGAAACGCTGGTGAAAAAACTAGGACCCAAAGAATCTTCTTCCAAAGCTTTGCATGCGCGCTGATCGCCAGGTCAAAGTCACACGGCTTGCTTATCAAAAACAAGAGGATATCTGTCTCGCTCCTTACGCCGCTAAAAGTGCTGAGTCCCGCGGCCGCGAATACCCCGAA
>JACPXL010000080.1 GCA_016196555.1 Candidatus Omnitrophota bacterium
CGGCGGACGAGATTAAGATCGCCTTGTCCAATTTTGCCGCGGAAAACCAGGTATTGGGCAAGCGCAACATCTTGTTCATTCACAGCGCCGTCGCCGTCCAGATCAAGGAAAGCATCGGCAATGGCGGCATCCTGCGAATCCACCCGTCCGTCCTGATTTAAATCAGCCAGCACCAGGGTTTCCGGGGAATAATTCGCATTTTGATAAACATAATCAATCAGGCGCTTGGCGATTTCCAAGTCTTTGGAATTTTCCTGACCGTCCTTATTTAAATCTTTAAAAACATACGAACCCAAATTTTCAAGGAATTTTCGGACATCTTGAATATCAACTTTTCGATCATTATTGAGATCGGCCGGGTCCCAGCTTTCCACCGGCGGCTGGAATGTTTGAATCTTGCGCACATCGGCCAAAAGCGCATCTAGCATACCGGCATCGGCCTTCCCATCGCCATTCACATCCACTAAAGCGTTCAAATATTCGAGCGCCACATCGCGCTGGTCAATGATATTGTCGCCGTTCAAATCGCGCGTAATGATGGAGGAAGGCTGTATTTGCTGAATGACCTTCACAAGGTCCAAAACGGTTTTCAAACGGTCGAGGTCTTGCTGATCCAGCTTTCCGTCGCCCGTCACATCCACCACACTGAATTGCGCAACATTTTGTTCGAGAATGGTCTGATCGGCACCGTCCACTCTGCCATCTTTATTGAAGTCAACGCGCTTGAGCAACTCATCAAGATTCACATTTCCCAGGAACATGCGGCGGGCCTCGACCACCTGCTCCAAACGGGAAATATCATCCGCATCAACTTGGCCGTCATTATTGAAATCAAAATAGCGCCACAAAAGCAATTTAGCTTCAGTCAGATCGTTCCAGCCGACAACACCGGAGTGATCGAAATCAGCCTCTGAGAGCATGCGGAAAGTTTCGCGCTGCACCGCATCGGCCAAATGGGTCCAGCTTTCAATCATGCCGAGATCGCGCTCATCCATCTGAGCGTCCCCGTTCATATCAAAAGATTGATTTTTAAATGCCTGAAGGTCAGCCGTTTCGATTTTTCCGTTTCCGTCGAAATCGACAAGCGCGATAGCGCGCAGAAGTTCACGATCGGCAGGATTGATTTCGCCGTCCCCATCAATGTCAGTCAAACCCAGATCATAAATTGCAGATAAGAGAGAATAATCTTTTGCATCGATAGTGCCGTCCTGATTTAAATCGCGGTCCAGCACATAAAGATCACGCAAATAGGCCAAATCGGCATCTGCGGAAAGACTTAGATTGCTAAAACGAACCACGCTGTTTTCGGTGAACAGCGCAGCTGTTCCGGACTGCAAGGAATCATCCTCTGCACTGAGAGCTTCACGTCCATTGATGGAAACTGTGAGTTTTTCGCCCTCAGCGTGAATTTCCAGGCGATAACGCTGACCATTGGCAAGCGGCTGTATATCCACCTCGCTCAGCATTTTTTCCGCAAGAACCGTTCTTATTTCATTGCGGACCAAAGCCAGCTGAATACGGTCATCCGCAAGAACCGCTTCATAGTAATTGTTCTCATCCTGCATCCGGACCCGCAAGCCGGCATTGTGTTCATAGCTGGAAAATTCCAGATCAATTCCGAAGACAACATCTCTCCAATCGAGAGCGCCCAGCCGATTGACCGCTGCATCGCGGGTATCTTTTTGAATCAGCTCACGGCCCTGCCATTCCCAGGAACCGCTCAGCGAAGAAAAGAGATTGCGGAAAGCGGCCTCGTCAAAACTGCCGTCCAGAACAAAATGGGAAACCAGGCTGCTATCGCTGACACGTTCCGGATTAAGAAGCGCGAGAGCGGCCAAAAGTTCGGTTTCTGTGAATGCACCGCGGGAGAGATCGCGATTTTTTACAATCTCAATCGCCTGCGCAAATTGATCATTATCTTTGCTGTCAATCCGTCCGTCGCGGACCGCATCCAACCGCCGGAAATTTTTCAGAATGGCCTGATAATCGGCGGCCGTCACTTCCCCGTCTTGATTGAGATCGGCCTTGTCATAAAGAGCGAGATCGATTTCAAGACGAGCGAATGCCAGATCAATCACATCCACCATACCGTCGCCATTCACGTCCACGTGATAGCGGACAGCATTTTTCAATGCCTCGACATCATCCTGGGTAATCCGGCCGTCCGGAAGGTCCAGCGGATAAATATCCGCCGTTTGATTGAAAATCCCGCGATTTTTCAATTCCTGCAGAATGTCCACATCTTTAGAATCGATGCGGCCGTCATCATTCAAATCCACGCCATGGAAAAAGCTGTCGCTCAAAAGGCGGACATCTTCTTGATCGATTAAGCCGTCTTTATTTAAATCAGCGAGACCCAGCCGGGCCCGGTCCGTTTTGAAAAATTCCGTGATGGACGCGAGTTCGTTGGCATCCAATTGATCCGTGACTCCGTCTTTATTGACGTCGTAGCCGCGGAAAATTTGTAAATCTAAGCGCAGAATGTCTGCATCACGATGGTCCACTACCCCATCGCCGTTCAGGTCGGCGCGCTCGGTTTCTTCCGGTTTAATATGAAGAAGATTGAAATCAATGACTTGCTGGACTTGGAATACGTCCTTGTCATCGACCACGCCGTCTTGATTGACGTCCACGAGCTCTCTCATCCATTGCTCGAGGGCTTTGACATCCTCCTGAGTCACACGGCCATTGCCGTCCATATCGGCTTTGACAAGACGGTCGACTTGATGAATGGAAAAATTAATGGTTTCCATTTTTTCTTCATCGGCCCAGGTAATTCTTCCATCTTCATCCAAATCATAACGCTTCAAAAGGGCCTGAGCGTCTTCTGCTTTGCTCAGATCCAAATGGCCGAGCGCATCCACGCCAAGCACCACGCGAAGCTGGGCCACTTCCAAACTGTACATTTCGGCATCATCTAAATGGAACCAGCCATCGCCATTCATATCAATTTTGGGGAACCATTGGCGCACATGCTCAAGCAGGGCAATATCTTTTTCATCAATGACGCCGTTGCTGCCGGAAGCCGTGCCCTTGGCATCCGCAATATCCAGAATATTGCGCATAAAAACTTCTTTGATCTGAACATTGATAGGACCGCCGCCATTGGTCCACACATAACGCACTTCATGCTCACCAGGACCTACGTTTAATTTCAGAAATCCTTCGGTAAAGGCGGTACGGGACGGCGAAATTTCAATATGGCCCTGATAAGCGCCATCAATATAGAGGTCGAATTGATAGAGATAATTATCGGGAGGAGTTAAATTGTCCCAAGTTTTGACGGACAAGCCGATTTCATAGATACCCGTATCTTGGGTGGTCATTTTATAATTCGCGAAGGCATTGCGAGTGGCTGTATAAAGCGTTGTTCCGGAAGGCGTCAGCGCAAAACGATCTTCGGTTTCGATCGCATTCTTGCGCACGGACCAGCCGCCGACGCCCTGCTGCAGAATCACAAGGTCTTGGCCGTCCACTTTGCCATCGCCATTTAAATCGGCACGACGAAATTCTTCCGCATAGACAGCGCCCTGCGCCGAGGAATAAGTCATCACATCCGTCAGTAAATCAATATCGCGCTTATCAACCACTCCGTCTTTATTCACATCAAACTGTTTGAAGAAATCCAAACTTTTTTGAAGCGCATCGACGTCCTCGTCATCGACTTTGCCGTCACCATTAATATCTTTTTCAGGATTGGCAATTCCGGCTTGAAGCGCGTCAATAATCAGGTACAGATAATCAATATCATCTTTATCAACCTTGCCATCGCCGTTTAAATCCACGCGATAACTCAAAATACGGCTTAATTGTTCACGGTCATTGGCATCGACAAGTCCCGAACGATCCAGATCCGCCCGCAGGACGAGCGTGGGAAGGGCCGGGTCATGAACTTCCAAAAAGGCGACGGTTTTTGACAATAATTCCAAATCTTTGGCGTCGACAACTTTATTGCCGTCGAAATCACCTTTTTTATAAATCGAAAGCAGTCTTCTGAGCTCGACAACGTCAAAGGTATCTACCTTTCCGTCACGGTTGACATCCGCCAGCGCCATTTCGGCAGGCTTGATATTGTAAGAAAGGTATTTTTGAACATCCCAAATACGCTGAATGTCATAATCATTAATAATGCCGTCCCCGTTGACATCCACATGGGCATTCAGGATTTTCAGCACTTCCTGAACGTCTTTATCATCCACACGGCCGTCGCCGTTGACGTCGCGGCGCGTCAATTCTTCCAGTGGAATCTGTTCCTGGCGCAAGATCGCGGCGAGAATATTCTGCACTTCCCGCACATCCTGCTCGTTAATTTTGCCGTCATGATTGACATCAAGCTGATCGGCATGATTAAAAAGGGCCATGCTTTGCTGCAACAGCAATTTGTCATATTCATTGACGAATCCGTTGCCGTCGATATCCGCATTCGAAATTTCAAATGCTTTGAGATCAAGCGTGATTAATTCGGTCAGCTCTTCAAGCCGCTTAACATCGTTCATGTCCACATTGCCATCGTGATTCACGTCACGAAGTTTGGAGAGCACCTCGTTAATCGCATTTTTATCTTTTTCATCAATGATCCCGTCACCATTCAAATCAGCCTGGCGCAATTGTTCAATGGTGAAAGGAGCACTGCTGGCCACATCAAAAATATCCTTCACGAATTGAATGTCTTTGGTGTCGGTTTTTCCGTCCTGATTAAGATCATAAGAGCGCAGGATCATGAGCTGATCATCCAGCATGGTGATATCACGGCCGTCGATGATGCCGTCTCCATTCATGTCCGCTTTGGTGAGATTGTAACGGCTGGTATCAAGCGACAAACCTTCGATAATTTCCGGGATTCGCGCCAAATCCTCCTGATCGATTTTGCCGTCACCATTGATATCAATGAAACTTTTGATCATTTGTTCGATTTCATTTCTATCTTCAATAGTGATTTTGCCGTCTCCATTAATGTCCGCGCGGTTCAGTGGAGAAACAGCCTGGAAAATGTCGACCACGCCGTCGCCGTCAATGTCCCGTCCGTTGATTTGCTTAAAGCCAAAAGATTGCACATCGAGGAAGCGGACAACGTCCTGCATAATGGTGTAGTCGGCTTGATCGACCTTTCCATCCCCATTCATGTCGCCTCTTTTGAAACGAGGCAGGAATTCATTAAAAATTTCGAGATCGTGATTGTCGAGAATACCGTTGCCATCCATATCGGCACGGATAAAATCGGCGGGCGTCAATTTTAATTCGAAAAACTTGATGATGTTGGTGAATCGCGCCACATCATCCGGCGTCAAAACTCCATCACGATTGATGTCATATTTACCGGTAATGAAATCGCTGATCACACCGGAATCTTTATTGTCGACCTTGCCGTCCCGGTTCACATCCGCAATCCGTATGTCCTGCAGACCATAGGGCCATTGTTCTATCGGGTGGGTTTGAAGGAAGGCGAGAATTTCATTGATCCGGACTTGATCCTGATCATTCAGCTTTCCGTCTTGATTGATATCAGCCTGCTTTAATAATGTCAGGCCTTCTTGAATTTGTGTCAGATCTTGATTGTCCACATCGCCATCGCGGTCAATATCCGCAATATTTTTGTCCGCTTCGGAAACATTCAAGCGTTGATAAGCCAAAACGCGCTCAAGCAGCGTAACGTCTCCCTGATCCACGCCCGGAACTCCGTTCAAATCCACATAATGAGTGATGGTGGTAAGCATGGCATCCCGCTCTGCTTCACTAATGACTCCATCACGATTAATATCTCCAACGCCATACGGCTTGACGAAACTCAAATAATTGCGGATTTGATCGGCCAGCGGATTGCGGTCCGGCGTGGACAAAAGACCGTCTTTGTTATAGTCATAGCGCGCTAAAAGATCCGCAAGGCGTTTGACCGCACCCTGAACTGGATCATTCAAAAGCGCCAGATCCGCGCTATCCACATTTTTATTTCCATCAAAATCAGCGCGGAATATAGCGGCTGCACTCTGCAGGAGTATCATGTCCTGCGTTAGGACCTTGTGGTCCCCGTCAAGATCGAGTTTGTCAAAAATGTCCGGCGTCACTGCCTTTTTGCCTGAGAGATAATCCGCCATCAGGGTTTCGTCATCCCGATTGATGCGGCCATCAGCATTCAGATCAAACCGGCCCGGATTAGGCAGTTGTACGAATAAATCCCGGAGACGATTCCATTCCGTCACATCGCCGTCATCGATTTTTCCGTCCGCTTTGAGATCATATTGAACAAGTATGGATTGATACTCGCTGATTTTTGCGGCCAGTGCAGTCATGTCGCTTCTGTCCACTTTAAAATCACCGTCCAAATCCATTTTTAAAATTTCAAGGACAGCGTTCAGATAATCCGCATCCGCAGCATCCACCGTTCCATTGCCGGTCAAATCAGCCTTGTGTTTTTGGAATTCCGTCAGCAAGTTCGGCGTCTTGATCCAATCGCGCAGCTTCGTCAAATCATCCGCATTCACGAGGCTATCCCCCGTCAAATCCATTTGACGTATGGCCTGTGCCCGTAAATCAGTTTGCAGGGATTGATATTCCATCAAATCCTGAAGACGTTTGAGATCCAGGGCATTCACCACCCCATTTCCATCAACGTCACGCACGACTTTTGAAGCGGCTTCGACCTGGGAAATGTCTTCAGCGTTGATGACACCGTTGCCGTCGATATCTGCTTTTTCAAACATGGCGACGGTAATGCCGGCTGCGCCCATTCTGGAAATAATTTCTTTTAATTCATCAACATCTGCGCCGTCCATACGTCCGTCGCCGTTGAAATCTGAAGGAATACGATTGAGGACTTCAAGAAAGGCATTAAAATCATTTTGATCGATCAGGCCGTCATGATTGATATCAGCATCGGTCAATTCTGAAGACTTGGGATTGATGCGGTTCCATGTCATGACTTCATCGATGCGATAAACATCATTGGCGTCGATACCGCCGTCACTATTCACGTCGACTGAGCGCCCAAGCGCTTCCTGAAGCGCACGGACATCCTGCCGGTCTACGCGTCCATCTTTATTAATATCCGATTTATGCAGTACATTCGCCGTAATATGCTTGGTGACCATTTCTTCCACGAGCTTGACGTCGCGCGGTTCAAAGAGATGATTCCCGTCCACATCGTAGCGCGCAATATTATTGACCGCATCCTGCAGCGCTTTGATATCGTCATCATTTAATTCGCCGTTTCCGTCAACGTCGGCTCGGACAATTTCTGCGGTAGTGATGGCATTTAGATCAAACGCGGCGAGCTGCTGAATTCGCACTTGATCAGCTGCATCCACATGACCATCCCCATTAATGTCCTTGGCTTTGGGCAATGAGTCGATCATGAGCTGGAGATCTTCAGAATCGATTGAAAGGTCTTTATTTAAATCGCCGTCAAAAACATAATTAGGAATTGCCCCGGTAGAAATTGCGTTAAGAACATCGATCAAGGCATCCACGTCGGCCTGATTATTCGTACCATTTCCATCGATATCATATTTGGCCGCATTGGTCCGGCCGTCTTCGAGCAAGCCCCGGTCAATCATATCGATGTCGCTGTCTCCGTCGATATCACCTAAATGTTTTTCTGATTCACTCAAAACACGATTGACGTCCGCCATCGTGTCATTGACTTCGGAAAACGTAAATCCCTGAGCCAGAAGGCTCGCGCGCAGCGCATCAAGCTCAGCAGCACTCGCCACTCCATTCTGATCTGTATCCGCATTGGTACGAAGCTCGCTTGCCCGGCGCAATTTTAGAAATTCGATAATGCTTTCGATTTTTGTGAAGGCCTGATCGACATTTTCATTTTGAGGGTCATAAAGGCCGGCGATTCTTTGCATGGATTTATTCAAAATATCTTGGTCCGCGAAATCGACTTTCGTGTCGCCATTCAGATCAGCCCTGCTCACAATTTCACTTTTGAAAACGCGGCGGCCGATCACAAGACCAAGCGCGTCATTAATCGCGCTGATTTCGCCATTGGTAATCACGCCGTCCCGATTCACATCAAGCTGGCTGATTTTTTGAAAGGATGCCTCAAACAGGGTTTGATCTTCCGCATCCACCAGGCCATTCGCATCAATATCGGAGCGGCGCAAATCCGCAAAGCTAATTTGAGTGTTCATATAATTGTTTACTAGGTTGGTCAGCATCAAAAGATCGAAGTTATTGACCAAATCATCGCCATTAATGTCCATTCCCATATCCTGAGTTCCGGCAGCGAGTCTGGTATTTAGCGTCGAAACATCCAGGTTAGAAATAATTCCGTCATTATTTATGTCAGCATGAGAGAGATCGCGAGTATCGAGAAATTTCCAAATATGGAAAAGCATGTCACGATCCTGCTCGCTCACCACAGAATCTCCGTTGATATCAAAGAG
>JACPXL010000007.1 GCA_016196555.1 Candidatus Omnitrophota bacterium
AAGAAGATTCGGGATCACGTGAATGAGAAGATGTACAACATTCCTGCGATCAAGGAGGATTTAAAATTCCTTGAGGAGCGCTTCCAAGCGGGTCAAATCTCAAAGAAGGAATTTGAAGAAAGAGAGGACCTGCTTCTCAGGCGTCTTGAGGAAGCCAAGATTTACGAAGAACTCAGGGCCCAAGGAAGGGAAAAGTAAGCCATGAAAGATTCAAAGGCCTTGTATGTTTATGGAGTGGTTCCCAAGGGAGAGGGGAAAATTCCGATCAAAGGGATCGACTCAGACGGTCCGGTCCGTTTCTTTCCTTATCAAGACATTGCGGCTCTCGTAAGCGAAGTCGATCTCCAGGAATTTGGCGAATCCGAGCTAGCCCAGAATTTGAAAGATCTCAAGTGGGTAACTGAAAAAATCTGGGCTCACGAAAAAGTACTTGAAAAAGTGATGGAATCTCGGACGGTCATCCCGATGAAGTTCGGAGCCATTTTTACTTCGGAGAATCGGCTTGAGAAAATCTTAGAGGATTCCTATGAAGCCTTTAAGGATCTTCTGGAAAAACTCGATGGCCATTCCGAATGGGGCGTGAAGATTTACGGAGATTCTGAAGGATTAAGGACCAATGTTGAGAAAACAAGTGCCCGTGTCCAACTTGCTCAAGCGAAGATGGCGGAGAACCCCCCGGGTATTGCGTATCTTCAGCAAAGGAAACTCGAAGGAGCCCTGCGTGAAGAAGTGGATGTAGAAAAAGGGAAGCGGCTCGAAGAGATTTTTAACCGGCTCTCTGCTCACGCGGCCCATGCCAAGCTGGGGGCCCTCACGCCTCGAGAGCTCACGGCCAAAGAAAGGCAGATGATCTTCCACGGGATTTTTCTTATCGCAGAGGAAAAGGTCAAACGATTCGTGGGAGAAGTGGCCAACCTGACGATGGAAATGTCTGAACTCGGGTGGAAATTTCAACAAGTGGGCCCCTTCCCTCCTTACAGTTTTAGCGAGATCTCTCCCGTCGAGGGGATTAAGCGATGGGCCAAACCACTTTAGCCCAAGAGAACTGGACCGGGAATCAACAGGTGTCGCTACTTGATTTGTTGGACCGTTTGCTGGAGAAGGGGGTCGTGGTCGATGGGGAGATT
>JACPXL010000083.1 GCA_016196555.1 Candidatus Omnitrophota bacterium
AGAGAGACACAACCTCTCAGAAAGTGCGGGGCCCAAGCATCGATTCATACCATCCGGGGCGAACAAGCCCCGAGATGGTGTTAGAGAATTAGAGAGGAGATGGGATACCAATGGGTCGAATGGGAAAATATATTTATGGAATCATTGAGGAGCCAAAACAAAAAGAGTTCGAAATCCCCGGGATTTCAGGTGAAGAGATAAGACCTTATACCATCCCCCAAGGAAAGTTTTCTGCCGTCGTCAGCGACGCGCCGCTCGAAGTTTATGAGAATACCCAGGCAAATCTCCTTGCTCATAATCGGGTTCTTGAGGCCGTGATGAAAGATTACGATGTCTTCCCGCTCCGATTTGGCACCGTTGCCCAGACGGAGGAGGATGTCCTGAACTTATTAAAAATGACCGGTGAGGCACTGAGTGAAGCCATTCACTCGGTCAAAGGAAAAGTTGAATATGATGTCGAAATCGATGTCGATGAAGGGAAGCTTCTTCAAGAAACTCAAGCCACAAGCCCCGTCATCCAAAACATCAAACGCTTGTCCGAAGGGAAGACCCTTACGGTAGATGAGCAAGTGAAGATTGGGAAGGTCGTGGCGCAAGAGCTCGTGAAGGAAAAGTTGACACTGGCGGCCTTCATCAAAAATTCCCTTTCCTTTGGCGTGGAGAAAATCGTGTCCCTCCGACTCCCTCGGCCCCAGACGCTCCTGAATGTGGCCATCCTTCTTAAAAAAGAAAATGGGCCTCCTTTCGAGAGCATGATTTCAGAACTGGATCAGAAACTGGAGGATAAAGTCCGATTTAGAATCACAGGCCCCCTTCCCCCCTATCATTTTTCGGAATTGAAGCTGATGGTGATCGATTTCGATTCGGTGGACGAGGCCCGCAAAGATTTGGGTCTGCCGGAAGAGGTGACGGAATCGGAGATTAAAAAGGCCTACCGGGGGCTTGTCAAAAAGTTTCATCCGGATCAGGCGGGTGAGGATCCAGAGACGGAGACGACGTTTCGTCGAATCGATGCCTCCTACAAGCTTCTTTCGAAATATTGTGAAAGAAACCCCAGAAAGGAATATCGTTTCTCGCCGGAAGAATTCGGCGAAAAAATCATTTTATTGGATCGCGACGAAAGGGACGAACGCGTATGACGAAGGAGGGACGTTACCTCTATTGTTTGATCGAAGGGACTCACGAGGGCTCCTTTCAGTCTTGCGGGGTAGGGAATGGGAAGGTTGACGTTAGAACCGTTCCGTTTCGTGATATTTCAGC
>JACPXL010000082.1 GCA_016196555.1 Candidatus Omnitrophota bacterium
CGTTTCAGGTCACGGAAAAATTGGACAAAGAGGTCTTGATGCTGCCATGGATGAATTTGTCGATGAAACGGGTGTTATCGGTTTTGATAGAAACCGGCTTGTTGCAATTCGTAATCGTGCTTTTAACACCGATCTTTGGGCCAAGGTGGGCCGCAAAGATTTCACGGGTACCGCAGGCTATGATGCTCAAGGCGTTTATTCTTCCGCTTCCAAAGAAGCACACAATCGTGAATTAATTAGCGCGTTTGGTGTCTGGATGCCCTGGGATGAATTTCAAGCCATGCAGACAAGTCTGGCAGCATCTGGCGGCACTGAGGAAGTTGCCGAGTTTAAAGCGATGACAGTGGATGAAATTCTTCGATTAGCCGCTAACAATCCCAGAGGTTTGGCCAGCGGCTTGTTGGCGTATTTATCCGATTCAAATGTCCGTGCAGGATTCCTTGCGGAAGTACAAGAAAAAGTAGTAGCTCCGAATGATGTGGATGCTCGCCTGGTTGCAGCGTCAAACTCCGAACAGCGAGTCGTACCAACGGCTGATGTGGCAAATTATGTTATCCCCAAAAACGCAAGAATTTTGGCCATGCAATACACCGATGGCGTTGCCCCTTACCCGATTGAAGAAGCTTACGGGAACGGAACTTATCGCATTGTCTCCCAGCAGCTCAATTGGAACCGGCGGCCGGCCTCGCTTCAACAATCTGATTTTGCCGAGCAAATCCTGGCCGAAATAAGTCCTACAGAAACACCAAATTTATATAATTTTATCAATGGCCCTACTGCCAACGATCCTCTCCGGATGTTTGACCAGATCAGCCTCGACCAAAACAATACAAGCCAGGCGATTTCGTTTGAAGAAGTCGTGAGTATTGCTATTCTTCTGAGCGTCATGCGGAATTTTAATTACACGATGATTCTGAACACAACCGCCGAGAAGAATGCGCTCATCGCCGATTTAACTCGCGCGCTCAAATTTAATCCTACCGTGGCAATCCCCAATCTTCACATAGAAGCTGCGGAGGAAACAAGGGGCGGTTATTATGCAGTCCTTCATCGAAGCTTTTCTAAGACTCAAGATCCAACTGGAGTTTTCGGGACCAATCGGGATGAACTTTCCCGTCTCCCTGCCGCACAGGCCTCTTTGGTAGGCCTTATCGAATCAAACCGAAAGACTTCTCACGTCAGAAACGTCTCTGCTTTTGCGACTCTTCTCCGCGACCTGGTTAAAAACATGCTTGTGATTTATAATCAGGCAGTTTTAGACCGTGCGGATGGCGCCACGGGCGTCGCCGCTGAATTGAAAATGCTCGCCAGCCGCCTGATGGCTCGTTCCGCGTAATCTATTTCTTTCCCTTCGATTGATGACATCCGGTTAAAAAATAAATGGGGATTCCTGTGGCTACAAGCAAGGCTCCGAACATGGCTTCGCGCGGGGTGTGGAGGATGACTGTGAGGCAAAGGCCGGCCGAGACCAGCGTGAAGAGAATGGGGACGATCGGATAACCGATCATCGCGAAGGATTCTTTATGCCGGCCGTGTTTGCGCAAAATAAAAACGCTGATTCCCGCCAGCGCAAACACCAGCCATTTAGCAAATCCGCAAAAAAAGACAATTTGTTCGAAATTCCCCCACAGCACTAAAATCGCCGCCCAAACTCCGTTGGCGAGAAATGCCTGATGCGGCGTTTCGTATTTGCCGTGCACTTCGCCCAGCCACTTGAAACGCACATGATCACTGCCCACCGCAAAGGGAATGCGCCCGCCCGTCATAACATTGGAATTCAAGGCCCCCGAAGCAGAAATCAAAACCGCAGCCGTCACAATAATTTTCCCGGTTTCTCCAAAAAGCCGGGTCAAAACTTCGGAGGCAATCGCTTTACTCTGCATCATTTCCGCCGGCGTGACGACTTTTAAATAGGCGATATTAATGGTGATATAAACCGCCGCCACAATCAAAATGCTGGTAATCAGCGCGAACTGAAGGTCTTTTTTTGTATCTTTGAATTCCCCCGCCATAAATGTGCTTTCATTCCATCCCCCGTAAGACCAGAGCGTGGGAATCAGCGCCGTAGCGAACAAAGAGAGTCCCGGACCGTTCGATAAAATACCTCCGCTCGTATCTTTGAAAAAGGGGCCGCGCACAGCCGCAAAAACAAGTGCGGCCATAAATAAAATGGCGGCGACTTTAAGGGTGCTCAAAACATTTTGGACGCGTGTACCGACTTTGATTCCCGCAATATTGACCACCGTAAAAATGGCGATTGCAAATATGGCGATAAAACGGTCGGCGCTATCCGGAAAAGGAATAAAATTTTTAAGGTAAGTAGTGAAAATGTAGGCCACGCCCGCCAGGGATCCGGCGCGTAAAATGGAAAATTCTATCCAGCCGTAAACAAATCCCGTCAGCCGCCCGTAGGCTTCGCGCAGATAAACATAAGTGCCGCCGGTTTCCGGGAAACAAGAAGACAGTTCCGCGTAACAAAGCACGCCAAGAAGCGAGACAAGCCCGCCTACGAGCCAGGCGCAAAGAATCCATGAGGGCGAATGAAGGTATTGGGCCACTTGGGCGGGCACGCGGAAAATTCCGACGCCGATAATAATGCCGACGTTGATGGCCACGGCGTCCCAGAATCCAAGCTGGCGTTTCAGGCGTGATGAAGCAGGTCGATAAATTTGCGCACTCATGCGCATTATTTATCGGCAAAATTACGGATTCCCAACCTTTAAATCTTGAATTTCTTTGATTTTGGACAAAACAACGTCAGGATAAAGTCCGTAAAGGCATTCCTGGCTTTGGCATTTTGTATTGAAATGCCTCCCCTGGCAGGGCCGGCAGTCAAGGTCCGTATGAGAAATCGAAACATAATCCCCCTGATAGGAATTTTTGATTTCAGAGGTCGGCCCCCAAATAATGCAGCATTTTGTTTTGACCGCATCGGCCATGTGCATGGGCCCGCAATCATTGCCGATGGCAAGATCGCATTGTTTTAAGATAAAGGCGGTTTGCGGCAAACTGTATTTTCCTCTGCAATCAATAATGGCTCCCGAAGAATCCGTTAAAGAATATTGGTCCTGATCACTTCCAATTAAATAAATTTGAACATCGCCACCGGCAATCAATTGAGCAATCAACCGGTCATAATAAGGCCAGCGTTTGCTTTCGCCTTGCAAACCGAAATTTTTTTCCTTTCCGCAATTAAGGATAGCTATTTTTAAGCGCCCAGAAGGAAAATCAAGATCGACAGGCTGAGTTGAGACATAGCGCTCGGGTTTCGCTCCCTGATAACCAAGCCAGTGAATTCTATTCAGATAATAATCTTCTTCGCTTTGATTCAAAGGAGGTTTGATCCAAACCACCTTTCCGGAAACGCAATCGGCCTGAGAGGCATCGTAAGTAAGATTGAAGCGAAGATCATATTCGTCCGCTGCTTCGGGAATTTCCTTTTTCTGATAAATATGGCGGATCTGGAGAGCTTCCGGCCCATCCATCAACAGTTCTTTGGGTTCTATCCACAAATCCACCAGACTTTGAGGACAAAGCCGCTTCAAAGCAACAATGGCCGGCGTGATCTCCACAATATTTCCGACGCCTGCCGTCCGCAAATCAAAAAGAATTTCCGGCGGCTTTTTATTTCTAAGCCGGCTTGCGATCCAGCGTAATTTAGTGCGAGTATTCGACGGCGAAGTTTGTTTTATTTTTTTCCTACTGTTTTTCATTTTAAATAATTCAAACTGGCCGGTGAGCGCAGCAGGAATAATTTCGGGATGCCGGAGATAATAAAAGCGGCTTGTCTTGCGAATATCCATTGCCATGCCTTGAAGGCGTTTCTTGTAAGCGGCCCCAGGATAATGCCGTATGACAAAATCGGAAATGAGCGGACTCATTGGCGTATGATTCCAACGCGCATGCAGCCATTTAATTTTACGAAGCATGGCGGGATCCGGCGCGCGCGATAAAACTTCCTGGCTGAACATAAACCGCCGTGATTCGGGCACAAGGCCGGCGAGCCCCGTGATTTCAATAAAGGCCGCGTTTTCCCACCACCAGCTTGTTAAATGATGTTTGCTGTCCCACATCTGTTGAAGAAGCGCGCGGCTTTCCTGACTGTTTCGCAAAAGCATCACGCCCGTATTGGGGACTTCCCCTCCGAGACGGTAATGATTCACCAGATACCAATCTTTTCCTTCTTCAATTTCCTGGGCAATGTCCCGGTCAAACCGGACAAACAAGGCGTCGGCATCAAGCCAGAAAACAAAGTCATGGCCTTGATCGAAAAGGTCCAGGATAACGGGGATTTTATTCCAAGCTTTGGGGCGGTCCGATTCGATAGTGTGAAACCTCTGGTGGGAATAACCATAGCGTGCAGCATATTTTTTGATCGATTGCCAGCACATATCCCCCAAAGTCCGGTAGGACTGATCGTAGTAAGTCGCCAGACAAATACTCATAGAAGGGGTCTCACTGATCGAAGTCGTAATTGAAATATTCGACATCTTTTTGATAATGAGAAGCTACGATTTTCCGGGTTTCGCCGTCATAATAAGTTTGATATGGAGAATGTTTACCGATATTAATTTTAGGAAGGACTTGCGGCTGGATAGCGAGCCACCGGCAAATAATTTTCCAATCATGGTCCAGCGTTTCATAACGTCCTAGATGATCGACTTCGATCTTTCCTTCTTCCGTGGAAAGCCAGTCACACTGCGTCATAAACATATCTTCGCCTGGAATGTGTTTGAAAAATTCGAGGTTCAAACAAAATTCTTTAAATGTCGGCGGGTAAAGTTTTGCCCATTCCAAATCTTTTGGGGATTGATTGCCCCCGTCACGGCGGAAAAAATAACCCGAAACAAGCCTCGCCCAAGGATTACGCACGAAAGTAAATTTAAAATATTTGTCCCATACCGGCCTTCCGTGCTGCCGAATGAGCTTCTGGGCCGTGGAATGGTCCGCCCATTTTGCGCCCAAAGCCGTGCTGACGGTCTTACTGGCCGTTTTCTGAATTTCGACAAAAATAAATTTATGCTGATGAGAAATCATAACACCCTTTAAAAATGACTGCCCATTATACTCAGACAGAAACGACTTTAAAATACTACTTTTTTAGAGTATTTGATGTTCATTGAAGCTGAAATATTGATTATCGCCAATAATAATATGGTCGAGAATGCGGACTGAAATGGTGGCACAGGCGGCTTGAAGTTTGCGTGTGATTTCGCGGTCTTCGGGGCTGGGATCAATTCGTCCGGAAGGATGATTGTGCACCAGGATAAGCGAGGTCGCGTGCTGTTCAAGCGCGGCCTTTACCACTTCGCGCGGATGAACCGCGGCTTCGTCCACCGTGCCTTCGAAAAGGTCTTTTTCACACATAATGCGATTGCCTTTGTTCAAAAAAAGCACTTTGAACACTTCTCTTTTTAAATCGCGCAAAGACAAGGTGAGATAATTAAGCACTGACTGTGGGTCCCGAATCACATTTTTTCCGATCATTTCAGATTTGAGCTGGCGTTTGGCAATTTCACTGGCAGCGAGTAAAGTCGCAATTTTGGCCGGACCGAGACCTTTGATTTTCTGAAGGCCTGCGGCGCCTGCGGTGAGAAGGCCGCGCAGCCCGCCGAAAGTTTGCAGCATTTCACGCGCCAGCGCCGTGGCGTCTTTACCGCGAATTCCGCTTCGAAGCAAAATCGCGAGAAGTTCCGCTTCTGAAAGCACATCGGGGCCCTGCTGGGCTAAGCGTTCTCTTGGTTTTTCTTGGTTAGGCCAGGATTTGATGGACATTGACTTCTCCTTTAATAGAATTGGGAGAAATCAGAAGATTTGATTTTTCTACCGATGAATGGCGTTGGGAATGCCGGACGGTCGGTAACCCTAAGTGAAGAAGATTATACCGGAGATTTTACGTCTTTTAAAGCGTCTTGAAGGGCATGCCAAATGAGCGTGGCGCATTTGACCCGGACCGGAAATTCCTTCACCCCTTCAAAGAGAGTGAGTTTCCCCACACCGGTTTTGACTTCCGAGGTCACCGGGTCTTTGGTCATAAAATCCAAAAAATAATCTTTTAACCGGGCGGCTTCGCTGACGGATTTATCTTTGATTAAGCTCGTCATCATCGAAGCGCTTGATTTGGAAATCGCACAGCCAGCGCCTTGGAATCCCACATCCTGAATTTTTCCCTGCGGGCTGGTCACTAGATAAAGATGATAATCATCTCCGCAAAGCGGGTTTTTCCCGTGAGAATATTGCGTAGCGCCCGGGATTTCCTTGAAATTGCGCGGACGGCGGTTGTGATCGAGAATCACTTCCTGATAAAGATGGCCGAGTTTAGGTTCAGGCGCGGAGTTCATTGAAACACTTTCCCGACTTTGCCGAGCGCTTTCACAAGTACTTCGATTTCCTCTTTTGTATTATAAAAAGAGAATGAAGCGCGCGCTGTGGCAGGAACGCCGAATCGCTGCATCACGGGCTGGGCGCAGTGATGGCCCGTACGAATCGCGATCCCCTCTTGGTCCACAATGGTTCCGATATCGTGCGGATGAATGTTCGCGAGCTCAAAAGAAATAATGGCCGCTTTTTCTGCGGCCTGCCCGATAAATTTTATTCCCGGCACTTCAGAAAGTTTTCGCGTTGCCTCTTCTAAAAGCTCATGCTCATAAGCTTCGATTTTTTCAATTCCAAGATTTTCAACATATTCCAGGGCCGGGCCAAGGCCGACAATTTGCGCAATGGCTGGAGTGCCTGCTTCAAATTTAAGCGGCGGTTTGGCGAAGGTGGTCTTTTCGAAAGTCACGGTCTCAATCATTTCGCCGCCGGTTTGATAAGGATTCATATTTTCTAAATGAGCGAGCTTGCCGTAAAGCACGCCAATTCCCGTC
>JACPXL010000084.1 GCA_016196555.1 Candidatus Omnitrophota bacterium
AGACCTTCCCCTGCCTCAAAGGGGAACCTGACGAAAATGTTTTTTCTTTTTCGCAGGAACTCTACAAGGAGGACATGCGATGGAAACCAGCAAGACTACCTTTGCTTTCAAGCAAAGTGCCATTCAAGTGAGCAACCGGGACCTGGAAATTTTCCGGTTTGTCCAATCGGGTAGTGCCAAGACTTCAGGAGAAATCGAAAAAAAATTCTGGAATGAAAAATCAAGAGAAGCGCATGCGGGTTTTCAGAGGATTCGAAAACTGATCGAAACAGGATACCTTGAACGCGGGAATCCAAAACTCCTTTACGTGACCACGAAGGCTCAAGAGTTGATGAATCAGGCCTCGTCGCGTGTAGAGGAGGTTCGAAATGTTGCGTGATTCTCTACGGCGAAGTCCGGCTTCCAGGATTTTTGATCATTTAAGCGAAGAAGAACGAATCGATCGAGCCTGTGAACTTCTGGCCTTAGGTGTGCTGCGGCTGGCTGAAAAACGAGGGCTTTTGAAAGGCCAAAAAGTGCCATCTTCTGAGAACTCAGATGATTCCAAAAAGGCGGCTTGAGATGCGACGAAACGATCTACCCTCAACCGCTTTTCTCAGCCTGTTTCAGAACTTCCGTTTTGAGCGGATAATAAAAAAAATTAGCGCTGATTATGATGAGTTACGTTCGCTTCTTATCCACCTCGGTATATACGTCGTGCGGCGTATATACCGGTGGGGAGGCAAATGCGCGCTAAGTTGTGCCGCCGCCTCGTTTCGCCAATCGCACTTCCGGTGCGATTTCCCGAAGACCACCCTCTCCCTTGTTTGGATTGTGGAGATGGTGGTCTTCGGTGGCTCCACTCGGCGGCAAAATAATAGCACGCAAAGGAGAAAAAAAATTAATGGATACTACACTTTCAACTGGTAAACATAAGCAACCTAACAGGAAACATGTGCAGACTGGAGCAAGAGATCGTTTGTTGATTAAGACGATCTGGGAACAGAAATTTTTGACGAGAACTCATGTTAAAGAGCATATCTTTGATGACTGTCAGAGCTACGGAAAAATCAGGATTCGGAAGCTCAAAAAGTTCGGATATTTAAAAGCTATCGAGACATTAGCGGGTGAACCAGAAAGTTATCTTTTGGGCCCGCTGGGTGTAGAAGAGCTTCGTAAGTCTTATCCTGCCGGAATCCGGGGATGGGGTTGCGCGGACGTGCAAGACGATATCGAAATTGCGGCGTATAAGCACGACAAGATGGTTACAAATGTGAGATTCCTTTTTCAGGATCTTAAGCTCTGCACGGACTGGAAAAGCGAAAAGATATTAAAGGCCGGTGTAAGGGGCGAACGCAAAACACCGGATGGATTTTTCACAAGAAATGGAAAAGGCATTGCGATTGAATTGGAACGACGGGATAAGAAACCCACCACCTACCGGAAAATCATCGAAGGCTACGAAAACGATCCCAAAACCCATTACGTTTTCTACGTCTGTGAAAGGCTTGAAGACATGCAGCTGATTATGAAGATCGCTACCAAAGCAGGCTCTAAAAAGCTCTGCTTTGTTCTTTATAAAAACCTGATGGAGCTCCGGGAAGAAGTCCAGATTTGGACTTGTAAAGGCCACTTTAAACTAAAGGACATCCTTTAATGGGCGGTATTTTGAAGTGGTATCTGGCAGGAACTTACCAACTTGCTCAGATAGCGGCGCGAGCAAGCAGGCGTTCCGGTTTTCCCTCTCTTGGATGCCTTTTACTGGTGTTTTTATTGGCGTTATGGTCGTCTGGCCACATGATTTCCGTTCTCTCCTGGCTATGGCAGCATGGATGGTTCCGGGGCTTCTTGCTTTCTCTCGTTTTTCTATGGTGCCATTACTTTCTATTATGCTTCGCCCTTTCATCTTTAGGCTTGGAAAGGAAATCGAGAAAGATGAAAGGGCTTAGGGCTGCGCTTGATAAATCGAATTCCAAGCAGATCATCGGAATGGACTTGGTTAAGGCAAAGGAATTATTAATTTCAGAGATCGATTGGAGCGAACACTTGCAGGTTTTGGGCTCCGGGATTCATGCGCGGAATTTTTTGCAGAAAGCGTTGGAAGCGGATATCCGCCACGGCCATCAAATTTTATTATTTGCTCCTGAGATTGATGGGTTGTTGGAGGAAGTGACTTATATCCTAAGGGAAAGAGATCCGAAAGAAATCCAGGCTCTTTTCTATTTCTCTCTCAACCGGCCTGAAATCTCGGCAAGCTATTCTCCGTTTTATGGAAACAGCTTCGAATTTTTAAGAGATTGGCTCAAGTTGGTTAAAGACGGCCGCGAGGCCTTTGTGTTAGAACGGCTAATGAAGTCTCTCACAAAAAATGGAAAGCCTTACGAATTGGACGATCTTTTGGTGCTCTTAAAAGATAAACGAGCTGCAATGGCTCTTAATGAAATTGAGTTAACCCGCGAGTATATTTGGGACTTCGATTCTTTTAAAAAAGCCAGGGATTCTTTAGCTGAAAAGCTCTCCAAATTGGGAACAAAAATGAAGCTCGAGAAATATCCTATCACGCAAGGTTATCCGCTGGACTTCCAAGATATTCTGCAATCAAAAAAGCATTTATTCATCGAGCTTGGGCAAAGGGGTTCATTTTTTATGACGTATTTCCTTACTCATCTTTTTTATGAGATGACGAGAAGTTTCAGAAATCGCCACTATAATGCCCCGGCAATTTATTTGATCTTGCCTGAAGAATTCGAGGAACAGTATCCGCTTGAACAATACTTTAAAGAGTTAAAACTCGAAGCAAAGTTTCGTCTCTTCTCAACAAGATTCAGCCCACTTTACTCTGAGGAGGCCCGCTGGAATAGCATCATACTTCCAACGATTCCGGAGAGTGAACGCAAGAAGCCGGAATGCGAAGCATTTATGAAGGAAATCGAGAAGGAAAGAGAGCGCCTTGAAGAGCAGTCCAATTTTAAGGCGCTTTTCAACGAAGAAACTTTTGAATCGAGCAGTTTACTTATCAAAGAAATGGGAATCTCAACTTGTGCCGGATTTTTCTCGAAGTACGGCAGAGGCCATTATTTAGATTGCCGACTCTTTTATGCGCCTGAGAGTGAGCCGAAAAAACTGGAATATGAGCCGTACCAGAAAAAAATCAAACCTGAAAACATGTTGCGCCTTCGCCAGCGCATTGGCCGGATCAAACTGGATCTTCAAAAGCACGATCCCAGTGTTCTTGAAATTATCCATGACTTGAAACCAAGAAATGACGGCCCTGCAAGGAACTTAGGCCTGGGTTAAGAAAAGTCAATCACTGCTTGGCGAATTGCGACTTAAGCCAGGAAGCCGTCCTAATCATGCTTAAAATTTTTTGGGGAGGGATAAAAGTTATATCTCGCCAAAATATGGATTTACAGGCTAGTTTTGGCGAGATATATTAATGGCCTAACTTTGGGAGGGAGCTAAATGGACGGCATTATTGGTCGCGAAACCGAGAAACATCTTTTAAAGCAAATCATGGATTCTGATGAACCCGAGTTCTTGGCTATTTATGGCCGCCGTCGGGTTGGCAAGACATTTTTAATCAGACAGTTTTTTAAGAGCACAGTTTTTTATTTCGAAATCACAGGGTTGCAATCGGGTGCTCTTAATGTCCAACTGGCCAATTTTGCAGATATTTTTTATAAACAATTTCCTAAAAGAGAGCATGAGATGCCCCCTCAAAATTGGGTTGAGGCTTTGAGGCTGCTTATCGCTGAAGTGGATAAAAGAAATATCAAAGATAAAATTGTTTTCTTCTTTGACGAGCTTCCTTGGCTGGCTCATAGAAAGTCAAATTTTCTGCAAGCTTTGGAATATTTTTGGAATAGTTGGGCATCTAAGAAGAAGGATGTAATTGTCATTGTATGCGGTTCTGCGGCATCCTGGATGTTAAACAACATTGTGCACAATAAGGGAGGCCTTCATAATCGTATAACGCGTCGCATTCGTCTTCTTCCTTTCACTTTAAAAGAAACGGAAGATTATTTGAAAAGTCGCCGCATTTATTTAGATCAAAAGCAAATTCTTGAAATTTATCTGGCTATGGGCGGTGTGCCTCATTATTTAAAACAGATTGTGCGAGGACAATCTTCTACACAAATTGTCAATCAGATATGTTTTGCAAAAGAAGGCCTCTTAACGGATGAATTTGAAAAACTTTACCAATCATTGTTTGAAAATTCCGATATCTATATGCAAATAGTGAGAGCCTTGAATAAAAAACAAATGGGTTTGACCAGAGAAGAGTTGCTTGAAATGATAAAGATGAAAACGGGGGGAGGAATCACAAAAATTTTAAGCGCTCTGGAAGAGTCGGGATTTATTTCAAAAGCAATTCCTTTTGGCGCAAAAGCAAACAAGGCTTTATATCGTCTAGTCGATGAATATTCTATATTTTATCTGACATGGATTGAACACACTCCAAAAGCAGTTCTAAATAAAGGAAAACACGGGTACTGGCTTCAAAAACGCTCAACTCCTTCATGGCGATCTTGGTCAGGATTTGCCTTTGAGAATATTTGTCAAAAACACACAGAGCAAATCAAGATTGGGTTGGGTATTAGCGGCATAAGCGCAATCGAATCAAGCTGGCATTATAAGTCATGCAGCAGAAATGATACGGGTGCGCAGATTGATCTACTCATCGATCGAAGTGACAATTGTATTACTATTTGTGAGATGAAATTTTCGGATTTTGAATTTGTAATCGATAAGAAGTATTACACGGAATTAAAGCATAAGATGGAGTGCTTTAAAAATAAGACCCGAACCAAAAAGACCCTCTTTCTCGTTATGATTACAACGTATGGATTAAAGAAAAATCAATATTCCGAAGAGATTGTCGCCAACCATTTAAAAATGGACGTCTTGTTTCAATAGGATATGCAGAGTGTTGACGCAGAACAGAAACTTCGGCAAGCCTTGGCTGAATGTGAACGGCTTCGATCAGAAAATGCAGATCTGAAGACAAAGCTTGGCATCAAAGAAAGTTCTCCGACCACAAAAGATAATTCGGCCGTTAACAATCATTCTTCCTCGGAAGATAAAATAGCGTTATTTCTTTCTCTTTTCCGCGGTCGTGAAGATATTTATGCCTTGCGATGGGAATCCAATAAAGGACGGGCTGGATATGCTCCGGCTTGCGGCAATGAATGGGATAGAATTTTATGCAAGAAACCGCAAATTAAATGTTCCGAGTGTCCCAACAGTAAATTTCTTCCGCTGGATGCAAAAGCCGTTTTTGACCATTTAAGCGGACAGAAAATGATCGGCGCTTATCCTCTTTTGAAAGATGAAAGTTGTTTGTTTCTGGCCATCGATTTTGATAAAGACAAATGGCAGGAACACACCCAAGCATTTCTTCGCACCTGCGAAAAGTTGAAAGTCCCAGCAGCATTGGAGCGATCACAATCCGGCAACGGTGCTCATGTCTGGATATTTTTTGATCAACCTATTCCGGCAGCCTTGGCCAGAAAGTTAGGATGCGCCTTACTTTCAGAAACCATGAAT
This sequence comes from Candidatus Omnitrophota bacterium, assembly GCA_016196555.1. Lineage (GTDB taxonomy): Bacteria > Omnitrophota > Omnitrophia > Omnitrophales > Aquincolibacteriaceae > JACPXK01. The sequence goes on from JACPXL010000084.1 coordinate 5,527, forward strand.
GCTCATTATCAATTGAGTTTTGATTCTTATGACCGACTATTCCCATCTCAGGACACCATGCCGAAAGGTGGTTTTGGTAATCTCATCGCATTACCTCTTCAGGGAAATCGGCGCAAGATTGGGAACAGCGTTTTTCTCGATCAGAATTTTCAACCCTATCCAGATCAATGGGCTTTCCTAAATTCTCTAAAACGTATGAGCTATTCATCGGTTCATCAAATCGTACAGCATTTTTCTCAAACCACTGGAGTTATTGATATCCGCAGGAGTGTTACGGATGAGGATGTGGATTCCGACCCCTGGATTCTGCCACCTTCAAAGCAAATGCCCTTTATTTTACAGGGTCCTGTGCCAGCATCAGCCAAAGTCACGATGGCAAATATGATTTATGTTGAAAATGAGGGGCTTCCATCAGCCCTTCTCAGCAAGCTCAAGAAATTGGCAGCTTTTCAAAATCCAGAATTTTATCGTGCCCAAGCGATGAGACTTTCAACATACGACAAACCCCGGATCATCGGCTGCGCTGAAGAATTTCCAAAGCACCTCGCCTTGCCAAGGGGCTGTTTAACCGATGTCTTAGCTTTGTTCCGTGAATTGAACATAAAAGCAGAAATTGCAGATCAGCGCTTTTCGGGAGAACCAATTAAAGCTAAATTCACGGGGCAATTGCGGCCTCCGCAAAAAGGCGCTGTAAAAAACTTGAGCAAGCATGACATCGGAATCTTGGCTGCAACAACTGCCTTTGGAAAAACAGTAGTTGCCACATGGATGATTGCTAAACGCAAAGTCAATACTTTGATCTTGGTTCATCGCCAGCAGCTTATGGATCAGTGGCGCGAGAAACTTTCTATTTTTCTGAATATTCCCGTCAAACAGATTGGTTTAGTTGGGGCGGGGCGGGAAAAACCGACCGGCCGGATTGATATTGCCATGCTCCAAACATTGTTCCGAAAAGGCGAGGTCAAGGATTTGGTCGCCAATTATGGGCACGTTATCATTGACGAATGTCATCACATCGCCGCCTTCAGCTTCGAACAAGTGATGAAACAGGTTAAAGCACGATATGTCTTGGGATTGACTGCAACGCCGACGCGCAAGGATGGTCATCATCCGATTATTATCATGCAATGCGGTCCAGTGCGCCATCGCGTCAATCCCAAAGAGGCTATGGCCGAGAGTCCCTATAAGCATGTTGTCAAAATACGGTACACGGATTTTCGCATGCCGTATGAAAATCCTAATCCCCACATTAGCGATGTCTATACTGCTTTAGCCGCTAGTGAAGAAAGGAACCAGCTGATTATTCGTGATATTTTGGAAAGCATTGCAGTTGGTTCAACGCCGCTTCTTCTGACAGAAAGAACTCAGCATATTGAATATTTTGCCAATCGACTGAAGGAACAAGTGGAAAACATTATTGTTTTAAAAGGCGGACTCGGAAAGAAAAAACGTCAAGCCGCAACGGATCAAATCCATGCCAGCGAGAATGGACGTCGTCTTGTCATCGCAACAGGGCGATATATTGGAGAAGGATTTGACGACCCCCGGCTGGATACTCTTTTTCTTACCATGCCGATTTCCTGGCATGGGACACTTCAGCAGTATGTTGGGCGGTTACACCGGCTCCACGATAATAAACGTGTTGTCCAGGTTTACGATTACGTGGATAGAAACGTTCCCGTGCTTTTTAAGATGCATGAACGGCGTCTGAAAAAATACCCCGCGATTGGATATTCAATCGAATACACAAAGGAATAAGCGAATCACCTCAATCATAAGATGTCTAACTGAGATTTACCGCTTCTGTTGATTCAAAACCCTACTGAAGATCTCAGAGAAAGTTTGACCGAACAAGGCGATTGTTTTTTCATCGGGTAAAGGAATCTGTAGGGTTTGTTTTCCTGTTATTGTGTCTCGATGAATCTTGAGAGGTGCATGTTCTGCTGGGGTGTTGCGCAAAGGATCTGCGCCTTTTTCTATTTGCTCACTCAATTTCAAAAGCCATACGATCCCTGACTTGATGAGATCATTGAATGGTTCTAAAGAAGGTATCTTGTCTGTGTTTGAGGGAGTTTCTTCTTGCTCTATTTCTTCCTGCGCGGTCTTTTTTTCGTTTTCAAATTCCGTTGCTTCAATGACGGAATCTGCTTGAAGTTGAGGTTTAAGAGAGGCCGTGGCGGACTCCACAGTTTTCATAAATTTATTTAAGCGCCCGCCTTCCATAAATACCTCATTCTGTCCACCGTCAGAACCCCCGCAAACATTGATTTTTTGAAACGGTAAAGAGAAAGCATTCCTTGCTCGATGCTGTCCTCCGCAACGAAATTGATTACTTGAACCGCTTGCTCTTGTCCCAACCGGTGCACCCGGCCGATTCGCTGTTCCAGAACCGCAGGATTCCACGGCAAATCTATGTTAATGACCACCGAAGCTTGCTGTAAATTCAGACCGGTGCCACCGGCATCCGTGGAAAGAAAAATGCGGCATTCCGGATCGTCCTTAAAGGTTTTGATCAGATCACCCCGTTTGTTCGAGGGTACGCCGCCGTGCAAATAAACATATTTCCAGTTATTGACTTTGAACATTGCGCTTACAAGTTCTCCCATTCGGAGCCATTGGGAAAAAATCACGGCCTTATTTTTTGCCCGCCTGCCATCTGTCGGGCAGGGATTCTCAAAAATTTCTTTGAGCAAAATTTCCAGTTCGTCGATTTTTTTGCCCTTGATCGTCTGTTGATCGAGAAGGTAGGTGTTATCGCAAACCATGCGCATGTTTTGAAGTGCCATCATGAGGCGTTGCTGGTCTTCATCACTAAGAAAATGATACTTTTGCCATTTATGAATGAACCGGGCGGCAATCTCCCGGTTTTCTTCGTGGATTTGGCGTTGCTCCGGCTCCAGCGTTACAAAATAATTTTTGTCCATTCGTTCCGGGAGCTGAGTTAAAACTTCTTTCTTGGACCGGCGAATGAGAATGGATTCCAGGGTTTTCCCCAGACGGTGCAGGTCTTTATAGCCAGTCACCTTTCCGGAAGGATCCATCATTTGATGAGCATCCAGAAACCGGAAAAGCGGTCCCAGGTGATTGCGGTCAATGAATTCTACAATCGAGTGAAGCTCTTCAAGGCGGTTTTCGAGTGGCGTGCCTGTCAGAACAATGGTGTAAGGGGAGGAAAGCTGTTTGACTGATTTGGCAAGACGCGTCTTCCAATTTTTTATCCGCTGGGCTTCATCGAGAATGATCAAATCGGGCGACCATTTCCCAATCGACGCTAAATCGCGGTGAACTACATCGTAATTGATAATTTTGAAAAAGGCGGGCGTTTCATACTGATTTTGGCGCAAATGCCAAAGCCCCTGAATGACCTGGGCCGTGCGATTCGTGAATTTTTCGATTTCCTGCTTCCACTGATATTTGAGACTGCTCGGGCAGACAATAAGAACTTTTTCTATGCCATAATCCCGGGCCATTAACTCAGCTGCTGCAATCGCCTGAAGTGTTTTCCCGAGCCCCATTTCATCCGCAATCAGGCACCGGCCAGCTTTGGCCGCAAACAAGACTCCGTCTTTCTGATAAGGATACAAGTCTGCTTTAATCAAATTTTTCCAAAGGGGGCTATTTTTCTTTGCAACCATTTTTCCAATACGCATGCGCCTATGTTCCTCGTCGCGGACCTTTGCGATAAAGGCCATAGCATCCGGATAAAAACGGATTTCCTCTTTCAAAGATTTCGCGGCTTCCATAAAAGCATCAAACTGTTTGAACCCTTCGGCTGTAAGATAGCCTTCAGAGTTGAAATAGCCGCTGGCTAATTTTTCAAGGTCGGGGCCCGCGGATTTACCTAGAGAAAAATAAATGTGTCGCTCGAGCCCATAACGTAAAGTCACCGAAGAATGATCCGAAACATGCGGCTTCTTTAAAGCTTCTCGAACCGGTTTGTCCTTTCTTAACTTTGAGAGCACGCATTCAATATGCTTGCAAGTTCCAAGCGTGTTGACTTCAAAATCAGGGCAGGAGCAGTAATTGATTCCCAGTATTTCCCCACGGATGGCCACACGATAAGCTTTGCCAGTTTTAACATTCCGAACTTCAAAATCAGAAAAAATGGATTGAGTACCGATATTTTTTACGCGAAAGGAAGAATCCTGCACGATTTGGCGTCTCAAGGCAATCTGCCATTCCTCAAGCGACAGATGTTCCGGTTTTTTGAGAGGAGAAACTGGATTCTTGAATTTTTTCCGTTTACGATTTTGTCTGGTTTTCACAGGGTCTCCTTGTTTGAAGGGTATGTGCGAACGAACGAGAGTATTGTATCTTTGTCTTCATTTATATAAAGAAAAATTTCGGTTGCCCGGCAGGTGCTTTTTGCTAAAATTCCCTCTAAGGAGAACCTTTTCATCCAATGCATCCTGAAAACAGAGAAAAATTAGAGAGAAGAGTCATTCAAGCTGCTTATGCGGCCTTGAAAGAGCAGAAATATGTCAGCGCGATTGATGTCCTCTTGCGCATAGGCTGGCTTATGCCAAGCCGATTAAAAGATTGGAGGTTGGGAAAAGTTGTTTGTTTGGAACAAGTGATTCAGGCAAATCTAAGCAAGATTTCTTATGCCATGAAATTTTTTAGGAAATGGGCGCTTGAGCAAGGGTTGAAGCCGAGTCAAACGGCCTATCTTATGCGAACCAAAGGTCTTAGACAGGAACTCCAATTTTCGAAAAGTGGTGATCCCAATATTGAAGCCGCTTACCGGACTCATTATCTTTCACCGGAGCTCTCTGAGAAAAAGCAGGCCAGACTTCAGGAAAAACTCAACCAGACGCCGGAACTGGTGGTCTTCTGGACACGGCAAGATTCGGAATGTTTAAAGTGTAAAATCGAACTTGGGAGCGGAAGCTTTCTTTTTATGGACCAAGACCAGCCGTTTTGCATGAAGTGTTCTGGCTTCGATGATTTAATTTATTTACCGGCCGGAGATGCGAAAGTCAGCCGCTTGGCAAAAAATTATTCTGCCCGTTATGCGGTGGTAGTTCGCTTCAACCGAACCCGTAAACGCTATGAACGGCAAGGCCTTCTGGTTGAAAAACAAGCCTTGGAAAAAGCAGGTAAAGAAACGAGTATGGTTTCCTCTGCGCCTCTCGAGAGCAAATTTTAGGTTTGGTTCAATGAATGTGGAAACTCTATCGATCGACCATTTTGAAATATCCCAAAATTCCATTACCGGAAGAAAGGCGTTTAATCGCGCTTGCGCAAAAAGGTTCGAAGAAAAGCGCAGAAGAAATTGTTCTGCGGCACATTGGATTCCTAATTTTCAGGCTGCATAAAAAGGCATTCCCCAATTTCCTCAAGCGGTTCGGCGAAGATTTGGTATCTGAGGCTACTTTAATTTTGTATCAAAAGATCAAAACTTACGATCTTGACTATTGCGATAAACATGGCAATCCGAAGCCGGTTAAATTCGTCTCTTATATTTGGAAGCGAATCGATGGATTTATTCTGGATTTTTTAAAGAAAGAAATACAAAGAGAGCGAGAAGAACAGTCTCAAGTTCGAGCCGGTGATTCAAAAATTTTTGATGGCACATCAGAGACGGTTTCGTGGTGTAGACCTTTTGGCCTCTACCCAGCGTATGCTTCTAGCTCAAGAGCCCGAATAAGCGCCGGACAAGGCCATTTCACGGTGGGTTCCCGATGCCTCACTTTCAGATGCCGCTTCCTGGATTTTCCAAGCTCCCTTAAGCACCCGGTATAGGCAAATCGAGAATTCCACTTCAAAAAACGGTCGTTCGGGAGTATGATTCGGGGAGCCATTGTGAATGCGGGAACGGCTTTCGTTCTCTGGATATCGATTCCAATCGAAGTCCGGATAGAACGAAAGAACGCCCGCAAGATATACGTCAGAGCCAAGAAAGTGAATTGGGCTCTACGACCGAATAATGTGGAAGCGGAGGGCCAACTGCTCTCCGCTTCTGCATTTTAGGGCCCGCTTTTTTTAATGTAAGTGAACCTAGTATTGTTAGTGCTTTATGAAATGTTCCTTCCAGTTGTAATCCATAAAGTCTTCTACTCTTTTTATGATTTCTTCTCTATGCGCGGGCGAAGGGATGATGAAAAAGACGCGGGAAGTTCCTCGACAATAACGCAAGGATATAGGCTCACTCTTTAAACGATTTTGAATCTCGCTTGCATATCGTTTAATTTGATCAGCGTGCTTTCCATTCCGACCTAAATGATGGTAAACCACCAAAGTTTTCTGGCCCACAAAAAAGCGATCAAGGTCTTTAATTAAGATATGTTTGGGGCTGAGGGAACGATAAGCCCCGCTATCCTCCAGCGCTATTCCATTGTCTGGGTCTAAGAAAATAATGTCGCAAGAGCTTGTTTGCTGAACCGCGTTGGAAAGCCATTCGCCTCTATCTCGGCGGTTTAATTCCTTGCGATAAAACACGGTTTCCGGCGGAAATATCTTGCTTCTCTCTATCGCACTTAAGCGCCGTTTCTTTTTCAGAGTGATTTGTTTCAATCTGTCATAAAGCTCTCCGTCGCAACCCCGAAAGGTTATTTGATTCAGGTAGGTCGTGTGCTTGCCATCCTCATTATGAGATTCATCTTTAACGAAACACCAAACGACGCCGAGTTTTAATTCGGACGATTTTATTAAGGCCCTCAGCAGCCCATATTTTCCGAAATCTCCAGCATCGCCGACATAGCGGTCTTGCATTGATTGCCTCCGCAGAAATTAAAAGTTAAAAATCGGATTAGTTATATAGCGGTTTGACAGCCGTAGCTGTCAATTAGAGCGGCATAATGCGCCCATGTCAAAAGATATCAAGGCGCGGTTTTCAGAGAAGTTACGGAGGCTACGGAATGAGGCTGGCTTATCGGTATCAGATCTGGCAAAAGTTTCCAAAGTGAGCCGTCAGCACATCCGCGACCTTGAGATGCCCATCCCCCAAAAGCGCGTTACGATCATCACTCTAGAAAAGCTCGCCAAAGGCCTCAGGATTCCCATCTGGAAATTGCTTAAGTTCTGATTCTTCAAGTTCTTGGCAGGACGCCGGCCCAGAGGGATATGCAGAGGCATTTTTACGTATAAGATTCTAACTCATTGAATATATAGGAGTTAGAAGTAAAGAAAAAGTAAATCTCCAGTGAAGCACGTAGCAATAGCAGTGAGATCAGGCCGGAGCCAAGTCCTCAGGATATTGCTGGGCGTAGCGGTGAGGCAGAAAAAACTCGAGGGTTTGGGGAGGAATCGGCCGGCCCCGGGATTGGGCACA
>JACPXL010000085.1 GCA_016196555.1 Candidatus Omnitrophota bacterium
CACCGGCTGATGAGTCACAAAATTTAAGGCCCCGCCCGGCTGAGGCCCGTACATCAGCGCCGCTCCTCCTTTGATAAATTGGATTTCGTCAACGGTTTGAAGGGGCGGGACATAATAGGATTCCGGATAACCGAACATGTCCGCATGAATGGGGACGCCGTCTTTCATCACTTGAATGAATTGCGCGCGATGAGGGGCCAGGCCGCGGTACCCGACACTGAACAGAGGTGTGGTTTCTTCGCTGAGAAGAATTCCCGGCGTTTTGACAAGCGCCTGGCGAAAATTGTTATTGGAAACTTTCGGGAGTTCTTCCATGGAAGTACGCGACGCTTTTTTACCGGCATAGATTTTCGTTCCTTGAACAGCCGGCAAAAACGGGCTTTGCGCGTCTTCTTTTGCCGCTTTCACCGTAACTTCTCCCAGCGTAGTGCCGGCCGTGTTTTTCTGATTCGGGGCGGCATCTTTGTGATTTTGTTTTTCATCGGTTTGGGCGAATGCCTGAGGAAATAGGACCGCAGGCGGATTGAATGTCAGTGTGAGTGCCAGCCAGAGGCACAAATAAAATCTTAATTTCATGATGGTCTATCCTTTCTTGTTTGATCGCTGGATTTTCTGGCTGGGTACTCAAAAGATATGCGTTTCCCTAGCTATTTCTTTTGTTATTGTTTTTGCAGTTTACTCCCTGAAAATTTTTCCGTAACCCATGCGGCCGCAATCCACAAAGCGCAGCCGAAAAAACTCAGATTTGAAAACCACCGGCCATAAATTCCTTCCGTAGAATAAGGCTCGGAGGCCTGGTGCAGCATTTCACTATTAGGAAATATTCCGGCTTCCGTGAATTCATGAAAACCCTGGACCGCGATTTGAATCATAAAAAGCAGAAAATAAACCGCGGTAATCTGGAAAAAATGTTTCAAATTGATCAAATAGCCGAATTGCTGCCAGAGTATTGCGATCAGAGCCGCGGCAATGACACCTCCGAAAATACCGGCGATCATTTGAGGATCACGGACCTGAAAAAGCAAAAGCATCATTTCCATTCCTTCGCGGCTGATCATGAGGATGGTAAATAAAAGGACCCCGAAATAAGAGGCTTGATATGCTTTGCTGGCCGTGGCCTTAGTAAGTTCTCTTTCCATGGATTGTTTGAGCTGAGGACCGATTTTCCACATATGGATCACGAGCGAACCGACCAGAATCACCGTCGCAAGAGCAAATATTCCCTCCCACAGCGGCTGATTGGCACCCTGAGTCATCCAAAGAAAATAGCCGAGCAGACCGCTGATTAAAACCGAGGCCGCGATCCCCCACAGGACGGCGCCGAGAAGATTCTGCTGGGCCGTTTTCCGGAGATAAGAAAAAACAATCGCCACAATCAGAAAGGCCTCAACGCCTTCCCGTAAAACAATAATAAAAGCTTGCGCCATAAATGCTCCGGAAAATTAAGATTTGCCGACAGCCGCGAGTTTTCCGATTTCGTGGTCCACAAGGAAAAGCCCCCGGCCTTCGGAACCCGCGATTTTAATCATGTCGAGTAATGATTTTAAAAGTCGTTCGTCCTCGTGCTGCTCCGCCACATACCATTGCAAAAAATTAAAGGTGGAATAATCTTTTTCCTTCAAACAAACATCCACCAGTTTATTGATCAGCGCCGTCACCGAAACTTCATGCTTCAGGACGAGCTCCAGAATCTCGGGAAGGGATTTGAATTCATGCGGAGTTTCTCTCACCGTATGAAGAAGCGCATGCCCTCCTGCCGCATTGACATACCGGAACAATTTCATCATATGTGCTCTTTCCTTCTCCGAATGAAGGTAAAGGAATTTTGAAGTCCCTGAAAGTCCTTTGACTTCACACCAGGATGCCATGGCAAGATAGTAATCCGAAGCGTAAACCTCTTCACGAATTTGATCATTCAATGCCTGCTGAATGGTTTCTGAAAGCATAAATCCTCCCTGTTAAATTGAGTTACTTATTCAAAATCAGTTTTCCGGCTTTGGTAATTTGCAGCCGGTAATGCGC
>JACPXL010000086.1 GCA_016196555.1 Candidatus Omnitrophota bacterium
AAAGGCGATAAAACTTCAAAAATTCTGATTTCTCCGGCCACAGAAGGCCGGGCACTCATTTTTTCCAAGGAAAAAGGAATTTTGTGCGGCGCTCCCGCGGCCGCAGAACTTTTTCGACTTGTGGATCCCGGCCTTCAAATCAAATTTTTGGTCAAAGAAGGAAAACCTTTTGATAAAAATCAAAAAATAGCCGAAATTAAAGGCCCGGTTCTTTCTCTTTTAAAAGGGGAACGGACGGCTTTGAATTTTCTCGGCCATCTCTCAGGCATTGCCACGCTCACGCGCCGCTTTGTGGAGAAAGTCAAAAACTATCCCGTACTTATTCTCGACACAAGAAAAACTATGCCCTTATGGCGGGAGCTCGAAAAATACGCGGTCCGGACCGGCGGCGGCAGAAATCACCGGACCGGGCTTTTTGACGCGGTTCTTGTCAAAGAGAATCATCGGCCTTACGGCCATTTGGAAAAGTTGAAGAAATTTTCCGGTCATTTTGAAATCGAAGTCCGCAATTTAAAGGAATTGTACCAGGCCCTTGGGCTTCATCCGCGCGTTATTTTGTTCGATAACTTTGATCCTGCGAGTTTGCGGAAAGCGGTCCGGATTGCGCGAAATACTCATCCCAAAATTATTTTGGAAGCTTCCGGCGGCATGACGCTTAAGAACATCTCTCATTATGCGGCTTCCGGCGTGGACTGGATTTCCGTTGGGGCGTTGACCCATTCGGTTAAGGCCATCGACTTCTCTCTTCTGATAAAATGATATGTCATTGCGAGATTCCCGCCAAAAGATTGCGGGAATGACAGATCATCCCCGAATACTTTAATCGGGGATCACACATTAAAACATAGCACTTATGGCTCAATTTCAGCTCGTCACCAAAATGAAACCGCGCGGAGACCAACCCGAGGCGATTCGTAAAATCGTAGAAGGATTCCGTTCCGGGAAAAAAGAACAGGTCCTGATCGGCGTCACCGGTTCTGGAAAAACCTTCACCATGGCCCACGTCATTGAAACGCTGGGCAAGCCCGTGCTTGTGATGAGCCACAATAAAACCCTCGCCGCTCAGCTTTATTCCGAGCTCAAAGAATTTTTCCCGAACAATGCCGTGGAATATTTTGTTTCCTATTATGATTATTATCAGCCCGAAGCTTATATTCCCCACACCGATACTTATATCGAAAAAGATTCCTCCATTAATGATGATTTGGACCGGCTGCGGCTTTCAGCCACCAGTTCCATTCTTTCGCGCGAAGACACAATTATTGTTTCCAGCGTTTCCTCGATTTACGGTTTGGGCTCGCCGGAAGATTGGCAGGGCATGCTCGTGCAATTGGGAAAAGGCCAAACCTGGGACCGCGACCAATTTCTTTCAGCCTTGGTGGGCATTCAATATGAAAGGGTAGAGATTGAGTTCAAGCGCGGGACTTTCCGGGTGCGGGGCAATAGCGTCGATATTTTTCCTTCTTATGGAGAAAATCCCCATCGCGTGGAATTTGAATTGGATTCGATTTTGCGCATTACCATGCTCGACAGGGTTAAATTCAATCCGCTGCGCG
>JACPXL010000087.1 GCA_016196555.1 Candidatus Omnitrophota bacterium
AAAGATTGGCGCGATCAAATCATACGCGATTTAGTGCGTGACGAAAAAACTGCAGAAGCGGGGCGCTACACGGTTTTTATGGATGAAATCGCCGCGGAAAAGAAAAGCCCTGTCCTGAAGCCCGAATGGCAAATCAAAATCGAAAAATTCCTCGAAGATTTGCGTCATCTCGAATCTGAAAACCGCCTTACCGAACGAAATATTACCGATCTTCTTCAGCCCGCGGCCATGCTTCAGCTTGTCGGCAATGCGCCATTCAACCGGAATATTTTCATCGATGCTTCTCGTCTTCCGGTTCTTGCTGGCGTCCGTTCCGAAATGCGCGGCAAAAATATGGAGAAAGCTAAAAAAATTCTACCATTGAAGAAAAGCGATATGGATTATCTCGATAAGCTATTAGCCAAGCTGGGCGGAGAACCACAATTTACACGGCGTGAAATTGTAAATGCGGGGCTTTCCAATAGTGTTGAAATATGGGACCGGTTAGCTGCCAACGGGTATTTAAAGCAAAAGAAACATAAAGAGGAAAAAAGCGGCCGGCATCCTCCAATTATTTATCAATTTACCCCAAAGGCCAAACAATTCGAAATGTCAGTTCATGCTGAACCGCCGGAGATAGAATCGGACATTGTTCTTCTTGAAAATGTCGGGGAGTTATCGCATAGAGCCTTGATAAGGTATTTGCAGGAAATTTTGCCGGGCAAATTGGCGGGCCAATCTTCCGTGGGAATTGAAATATTCAATTTTTCTGGGAGGTCTGACGAGCAATCGAAACATTTTTTGACGCCAGAAATAATGCAGCGTCCTGAAGCTTTGATGCAAGCTGATTCTGTGTCCTATTGGGATAGTTTGTATGGGGATAAATATGAAGTGCGTTGGGTCTTAAAAAGATTCAAAGGCGTTGAAGCGAATGTCCTGCAAATTCAAAGTCTTCCTGTTCTTGCCGGCCGGGAATTCGACGGTGAAATCGCCGCTCCGCGTTCCGAGATGCGGATGCAGGATTCCCGACTGAGGATTTTGGTTCACGGACGGGATTTTAAAAGGGATGAAAAGGCCGAAAGGGTTTTAAGTCTTGTGGCGAATGCGATTTCTGGTTCTTCCCCCCTTACCGAAAAGAGAATTGCATCATTTGTGAGTATGGCCGAACGTATTTCTCCGAATTCCAATCTCGCCGGTAACATCAGTAAGTTTTTAAATGCCGTTCGAGGTACTTTGCGATACGAAGATTGGCGGCCTTTTGTCGAAACTCTGAACTTTGATACGATGCCAATGGGATATGTCTTGGTTTTCGATCAAACTTCAGGCGTGTCCGCTCCCCGTTTCCTTGTGCGTCCTCTTGACGCCGTCTTGTTTCAAAAATTCGGTCATATTTCTTTTCCGATTTGGATTGTGGGAGGGAAATCTACTTCCGCACATACTCCCTTTGAAACCCATGTTTCTTCCAGCCAGGCGTTCGTGCATGCATGGAATCTCGTGGACCCTCCCAGTGGTGTCCCGCCAACCTCTATCAATCAAGCTGCTATTGACGAAATCAAGGCCGGAAAAATTATTAGTAAAAATGATCTTGTTCAAGCATTGGCTTGGCGTGGTCTTGAAGATGCAGTTAAGGAGGAGATGCTGCATCGCTTGATTGAAGAAAGTGCTCCGGGTGAACATTGGGATGAACAGAGCATCGGAGATGAAGAACGGAGGGTCAAAATCGGCGTGACAGCTGCCGCCGCAACGCCTCTTTTCTATCTCGGACTTGTTTTTGATAACTCCTTAGATGCTTTGTACATGCTCAAACGAGATGATCATAGAGAAAAAGAATATTTGATCATGGATTACTACACGGTTCTCGGGAATTTTATGGGATGTTTGCAGATTGCGGCTGCGCTTGGAGCGCAGGTAGCGGTAGATTTTTTGCAAAACGAAGAAATCAAAGCGGCCTTTGATGAGCAGGGCCGTCTTACCCGCAAGATTGTTCTGTTGGCGGGTTATTTTTCGGCTCTCCGGCTTCCGACGATTTTTGGGCAGTTGATTCAAGCAGGCAAGCGTGCAATCAACCAAAAAGCACGCCGCCTGTATCAGGAACAAAACGGCTTTTTGCCGCATATTGATGCGCTCGAGGATGTCTCAGTCCAAATCCTCCGCCTCAAAAACCTCGGCGGATTTTTTGAGGGCGATCATCTCCACTTTTTAGGAACCGAAAATAGAGTACAAGGCCGTTCAGAAGTGCGCGGAGCAGACGGCTTGTTAAAGCAGACGAAGAAAATCTTCCAGGGAAATACTGGCGGTGCGAAGCAACGCCCGCAAAGTCCCGGGTTTAAGAATCCTATGATTGGGGACGGAAAGGATAGGGCGCACACCGGCTTTCTCAAGAATGATGTGCGGGCCGTATTTGCGGACAATCCATCCCGAGCGCACGAAAGCCTTGACGGCCGTGGCACCGGAAATATCAGTGGGAAGTTTGCTCATGAAGCTTCAAGAAAAAATTCAAGCAGCAATGCGGATAATGCGGCTCGCTTTATGGCGCCTGCGTTCGCGCTTGGCACGGGCATTCATGACCGCGAGGACGTCACGAATGGCGGATCGGATATTGCGCTGCGCCGCCGCAAGAGTTTCTCCCTGGCTTACACAGCCGGGAAGAGCGGGGCATTCGGCAATGAATCCACCAGTTTCATCAGGATAAATAATGATAGTCCATTTCATGACGGTGATGATAGCCATGGCCCTGTGAAAAGTCAAGCCATCCGCTCCGAGATGCGTTCGGCTCAAGCCGAATTACGGATGGATGAAAACGAAAGAAAATTCCGGGAAGCTGAGCGCGCCCGTGATTTATTCTACGGCGGTGATTACGATCGTGCGGAAAAAGGTTTCAAGCATGTTCCCCGGCGGGCCAGGGGTTATTACTCCCGCGCCCAGCAATTTTTATTAAAAATCACGCGAAACCGGAAAACCTTAAATTCCGGTCCGGAACGCAGCCGCCGGCGGCTTCTTCGTAACATGGCTCGCTACCGTTTCCGCCGCGATACGTTTAATATCACTGGCCTTCTTAACTCATCATCTTCCGCCGTGAAGCATTCCGATCCCTCAGTTCAGTCGGAAGTGCGAGTTACTCCAAAAGCAGAGTTTAAGGAATTTATAACGATACATCCTGACAAGTTTGAAGACCTTTTCCCGGATCAAGAGGTCCGCAATTTTGTCGAAGAAATTGTTTTCGCCCGTGCCGAGATGCGTAAAAAACGGAATGAGGGGGACATGCGGGATTTTGTCCGGTGGTTTTACCAGGGAACAGAAATTCCGGCGAACCATTTTTACTCTTTTGTTCTCAATGATCGAAAATTTATTAAAAGGCAGATAGATGGCAAAAACATCAAACTTAGTTTTTCCCGGTTTGATGAATTGAA
>JACPXL010000009.1 GCA_016196555.1 Candidatus Omnitrophota bacterium
CGAAGTTTTTCAGCATATCATCAAAAGTGCTCCGTACAGTGAATGGGGCGACAAAGCGCAGTTTCGTCTGGGTCTGGCCTATAAAAAATGGGGCCATTACCGGGAAGCGGTAGAAGCTTTTCAAACTTTGGTGGAGCAATATCCGAAAAGCCCGCTTCTTGCCGAAGCCCGCTTTCAACTTGCCGAAACTTCTTATCTTCAGTCTACAGCCGCTGTCCGCGATCAACGCGCTTTGGAAGAAGCTTCCAATCAGGTCAATAATTTCCTCGAACGTTATCCGGACGCCGGTGTTTCCGAGCAGGCAGCAAAACTACGGCAGCAAATCGACGAGAAAAATTCCGAGAAAAATTACCGCATCGGCCTTTACTATGAAAAAGAAAATTTTCTTTCAAGCGCCCTTATTTATTACGCTGATGTAGCGGCCCAATACGCCCATACTCAGTGGGGAAAAAAAGCGGCAGAGAAATTAAAGGCCCTCAAGGAGCCGGCCACTTATCTCACCGAACAGGGCAAGGAACTGGATGAGCAAATCAAAATTATTGAGGCAAAGTTAATCGGCCTTAAAGACAGCAACAATGATGTGGAGAAAGACCGCCTCAAGCGTGAGCTCAAACACCTTAAAGAGCGCGATAAATCCCTCGAGAAAAATAAATCCGAAAGCATGAAGCGCCGGGAAGAAGATCTCAAGCGCCGGCAAAGAGAACTCAAAGAAAAATATAAAAAGCTTGGCGAGAAAACAAAACTCCTCAATAAAAATCCCTCGGATGATCTTCGCCGTGCGATTGACCGCTGGCGTGCGTCCCTGGATGGAGAAGCTGAACAACTCCAGAAAGAAACATCGGAAGTTAAAAGCTGGCGCACAGACCTTGGCCTTAAATCCATCAGCACCTATTGGGACATTCTTCCTTTTGTGGGGGACACCAATTCGCCGCTTGAACGGGTACGGCAAGTCGATGCCAAAAAACTCTATAAAGTTTCTGAACGCAAAAAGGCCGTTCTGGATGAGAAGGAACTTCTTTATAAACATTATGGGGAATTGACCTCCCTTTTGCAGCAGTCCCAGGAAGAGCGTTTGGGCGGGGTGGACGTTAATCAAATGCCCATTGCCGACAAAATGAAAAAGATCATCAAAACCCAGCGGGAAAAACTTAAATCCACCGAATCCGAAATCGCGCGTCTCGAAGGACAGCTTGAAGAAAAGCGCGAAATTTATGAAAAACAAAATGGGACTGGAAGCTGGATTTCTTGGGTCAAATCACCCAAACAAATTGTTTCCTCGGTCAACCCTTTTGATTCCAAAGGTTCTTCGCTTGAGAAAAAAGACCTTCAAGAACTTTTGGAACTCGAAATGCATTTGAAAGAAAAACTCAATGCTCAGAAAAATATTGTGGATATTCTGACCCAAGCCTTCAATGAAGAGCTCGCGTTTCAGGAGCAGAAGCGCTTATTGGCGGACCTTGAAGGACGGGAAAAAATTGATGTAGGAGAACTTCGCAAATCCATCAAGCAGCTTGAGAAAAGCATACGCCAGCGTTATGAGGAAATTCAGGACGGGCATGAGCGCAAAAAAGAGTTTTTGCGTCAGCTGGATGAAACTTTGAGAAAGAAAGAATCCGAAGGGACCGGCTGGGAAAGGACCGGCAAAACCGTGGCCGCTCCAGCCAAAGGGTTTGTAGGTTTTTGGCGGGCATTTCTTTTTGGTTTACCGGACCAGGATGTTGAGCTGACCAAAACTGCATCCACCATGCAGGATGATACAGCGGTTGCGCAAAATGTAAGAAAACTCAAAGAACAAATCGAACTTGAAAGTTTATTGATTGAATCCAAAAGCCGTGAAATTACCCAGCTTGGAAAGCAGCTTGAAATTTTGAAGGCGAAGGCCTCCCTTGCCGGCGGCCTCAAGTTCCGTTCTTCTTTCGTGAAAGTCCCTTATGCGGTGATCGGTGAGGCCATTGACAGTGCAAAGCGTCTGGTCCCCAAAAAAGAACGTCAGGAACTTTTAATCCATCAGTTAGATGAAAAGACCAAAGAAATGACGGCCGTCAAAGAACAGTTAAAAGCCGTGCATCAAGCCGTACTGGCAAAACAAGGCAAAGAGGAAGCCGCTCCTAAAGAAGAGGAAGTGGTGCAGCCTGCAGCAGAAGTGGCTCAGCCTCAAAGTGAAAATCGATTGAAACAGGAAATACAAATTCTTACGGAAGAGCTGGAAGTCCGACGTGGTGCTTACGAACGGGAAAGAACACTTTTGGAAGCCCAGTACGAGACCTTGAAGGTGGGTGGACGCAATTCAAAGGGCATCATGAAAAGCCAGGAACAAATTATAGCCGAAGAAGAAAGCCTTAAGCGGGAGCGAAAAGCCGTTGTGGATCAAATCAAGGAATTGATTTCCAAAGAAAAGGAATTGGAAAAAAAGGAGTCCTCGATTCTTGCCAAAAGAATTACCAAAATTGATCTTCTGGTCCCCAAAATCAATTCCAAGTCAGTTTCTCAAGACCTTTTGACCGAGCGTCAGCGTCTTGAACAAAGGGTGACTCAGCTTGATTCACGAAATCATTTTCTTTCTACAGAACTTGAACGGTTTCAGCTTCCCGAAAACCCCAACACTCCTCGATGAATTCCTCTCCTTATGTCATTGCGAGGAGCCCCGAAGGGGCGACGAAGCAATCCCGTTTTAAAGCGAGATTGCTTCGCTCACTCGTGCTTTTTACTGCCCTCGCAGAGGGTCGTTCACTCGCAATGACAATTCTGGTTTCTGCGGGCTTAGGCTTTTCCGGTTGCGGCTATACCAGCCACACAACTCTGCCGCAGAATATGCAGACCATTTATGTAGATACGGTCAAAAATAAAATCCCTATCGGGCAAATTTACGCTTATCAGCCGGGTCTTGAAATTGATATTACCAATGCACTCATCAAGCGTCTTCATCGTGACGGCAATTTGCGTGTCACCACCCGGGAACAGGCCGATGTCATCCTGGAAAGTAATCTCCTCGGATTCGAACAAGAAGGCCTGCGTTTTACCGGCCTCGAGTCCGTGGCCGAGTATAGACTTTTCATTGTTTTGTCCTTAAAATTGACGGACCGGAAAACGGGGCAGCTTTTGTGGGAAGAATCTAATTTCACGGGAGATACGGAATATTTTGTCAGCCAAGTCCGCTCAATTGCCCGTGAAGAAGCTTCCCGGCGGGCAGTAGATCGCTTGGCCCGTAACGTCGTCGATCGCATTGTGGAAGATTGGTGAATGCGTTTAAAGCAGTGACCCTTCTCGCCGGCGACTCCTATCTTGCCGAAGAAAAATTCCAGAATATCCTGGGTGAAATAAAAAAGAAAATCCCGGGAGAAATTCCCATCCAAGTTTTTCATCTGACCGAAACATCTCTTGAGCCGATTCTGACCGAGGCGCGGACTCTTCCTTTTCTGGCTGAGGCGCAGATTTTCCGCCTCAAAGGTGCTGAGCGCCTGAAAAAAGGGGATTTGGAAGTCCTTAAAAATTATCTTCCCTCCGCATTTCCAAGCACGTTTATCTTTTTTGAGGCCTTGTCCCTGGAAAAAAAGGGAGGGCTTGCCGATATTCTAGCTTCCGAGGGAAATGTCTTTTTTCTGGATGAAGGCCAAAAACAAGTGTCCGGCATGCATCTCATTCAGGAAAAATTGAAAAACTTTGGGAAGACCATGAGCCCTTTAATGCAGCAGGAATTGATGGAAAAAATGGGGGAGGCCCCGGCTTTACTCGATTCGGTTTTGGACCAAATGATTCAGTATGCTGGTGAAGAAAAAGAAATTACCGAAGCGGCAGTCGAAAGTTTTGCCGAAAAAGTCGGTGTTCCCGATGGGTTCGAGCTGACCAATGCGTTGACCCGGCAGGATGCGGGCGAATCCATTCGCATTTTAAAAGAGCTTCTTTCAGAGAATGATCAGGATGTGATTTCTTTGATCGGGCTTTTACACTGGCAGTTTCGCAGGTTTTGGCTGGCCCGTACTCTTTTGGAAGAGGGCGCCCCTGAGAATCTGATTTTGAAACGCTGCGGAATTTATCCTAAACAGGCGCCTTATTTTATGCGGCAAGTGCGCCGTTTTACTTTGAAGAAGCTCGAACGTGCGATTGAAGGCTTATTTCAAATTGACTGGAAAGCCAAAACCGGGCGGACAGAGGGCGGGGCAGCCCTTGAGGCCTGGGTCTGTGAGATTACTTCTTAATTTTAGCGAGAAATGCCGCGATTCGAGATTTTCTGCGATCAGCACGTCCCCGGGGAATAATGCCGCGGGAGACCGCACGATCGTAGCGGGAAATAACGCGTTGAGCCAGCTCCTGGGCCTTGGACCGGTCGCCGGAAAGGGTAAGAAGTTTCTGGCTGAGTGTTTTGATTTCAGAAATGGCCTCTTGATTACGGGACCTTTTCTTAGCATCACTTCTCATCCGTTTTTTTGCGGAAGCAATATTGGGCATGAAAAAAACCTCTTTCTTAGGTAAAAGTCCGGAAACTCTAACACAGGTGACTTCTTCTGTCAATCCTCCGGTGAATTCTCCTACAGGTAAAAGACATTTAGTCAAAGCTGCGGGCTTGGTCGGCCTCATGACTTTAGCCAGCCGTATTCTCGGCATGATCCGGGACGTTGTCAGCGCCAAGAATTTCGGCACGACCTGGCAATGGGACGCCTTCCTTTATGCCTTCATGCTTCCCAATTTTTTACGAAGAATTGTAGCGGAAGGGGCCCTGGCCAGCGCTTTTATCCCGGTTTATACGGAAGTCCTGAATAAAAAAGGCAAAGAAGAAGCCTTCCATTATGCGCGTCTTGTAGAGAGCGTCCTTTTAACCAGTCTGGCCGTTTTAATTCTGGTCATTGAACTGGCTTTGAATTATGCCGTCCATCTTCCGCTTTCTCCCAGACTCGTCCTGATCTTTGATTTGTCCCGGTATTTTTTCCCTTATCTTTGGCTGATCAGCCTTTTTGCCATGGGCATGGGCGTTTTGAATTGTCACAATCATTTTTTCGCGCCTTCCTTGGGGCCGGTGATTCTGGATATTTTCTGGATTGCGGGCGTCATCTGGATTATTCCTCATGCCGGAAGCATTCCCGAAAGTCAATTGCACTGGCTGACGGTTGTTCTGCTCGTTTCCGGATTGTTTCAAGTGGGCGTTCAAATCCGGCCTTTACGTGCGCTTGGGTTCCGCTGGAAATTGGTTTTTGATTTTATGGACGTCAATCTCCGCAAAACAGGCCGGCTTTTTCTGCCTTCTCTTTTTGGATTTGCTATCGTTCAAATTAATATTCTCATGGATTCTGCGATGGGGTATTGGGCCGGCCCCGGGGCCAATTCCAGTTTGTGGTACGGTAATCGCATTATGCAGTTTCCACTCGGAATTTTTGCCATTGCCATGGGGACGGCACTTCTTCCCACTATTTCGCATCATGTGGCGCGCAAGGAAATCGAAGAGACCAAAAAAACCATGTCCTTTGCTCTTCGCAGTATTTTCTTCATTATTCTTCCGAGCACCGTCGGACTCATTGTTTTGCGCGAGCCTATTGTGGCCATGCTTTTTCAACGGGGAGAATTTGATGCCCTGTCCACTCAAAGGACCGCGGCCGTCTTGATGTGCTATTCCTTCGGACTCTTTGCTTATTCCGGACAAAAAATCATGACCGCAGGTTTTTATGCCATGCAAGATACCAAGACCCCGTTTTGGCTTGGGGTCAGCGATCTTCTGCTCAATATTGTTTTTAATCTTATTTTGCTTCAATTCTTAAGAGAAGCGGGTCTTGCCCTGGGGACTTCCATTTCCGGAATTTTGGAATTTTTGGCGCTCATGTTCTTTTTTAACCGTAAAATCGCAGCTTTTCCTTTCCGGGAAGTGGGCAATTCATTCGTACGGGTCTTGATTGCTTCCCTGGTCATGGGGGCGGTGACGTACTTTTGTTATCAGGGGCTTTCTTCCATTTTTGTGGGAGATAAAATCGCGCCGATGCTGATCAAAGTTTTCGGAAGTATCACGGCCGGAACTATTTCCTATATTATTTTTTGTTTTGTTTTGCGTGTTCATGAACTTCAGGAAGCCTCCAATTGGGCCCTGAAAAAATTCCGTAAATGAGTCCTCTTTCACTTCGCAAAAAATTCAATCAGCTTCCTTTTACCTCCGGCGTTTACTTTATGAAGGACGCGGAAGGCCAAATCCTTTACATCGGGAAAGCCCGGTCTTTGCGAAAACGCGCCCGGTCCTATCTGACAAACCGGCTGGAACTTCCCAAAATCACCATTTTGATGCAGAAGGTCTGCGAAATTGATTATATTGAGACCTCCACGGAGGTTGACGCACTTCTCCTGGAAGCCCAGCTTATTCAAAAATACCAGCCTCGTTACAATAAAGAACTCAAAGACGACAAAAGTTATCCGCTTTTAAAAATCACTCACGAGCGTTTTCCCCGCATTCATTTAACGCGCAATAAAACGGACAAAAAGGCGATTTATTACGGCCCTTATACGGATGCCAAACTTTTGCGTGAAGCGATTACGCTCGTGAGCACTCTTTTCCCGATCCGTAAATGCCAGCGCCTTCCTAAAACCGCCTGCCTTTATTATCACATTGGGCAATGCCTGGCCCCGTGCATCAAACCGGAAATCAAAACGGAATATGACAAGGTAGTCGGTGAAGTCAGGGGATTTCTAGGGGGCGGCAAAAAAAGTTTCATGGAATATTTGAGTGAGCGCATGGAAGAAGCGGCCGCTGAGCTTCGTTTTGAAGATGCGCAATATTTTAAGGAACAAATCGAGGCCTTGTCCAAATTTAAGAAGAAACGTTTTTCACTGAAAAAATCTGAGGCCGCAATCGCCCTTTCGGCTACTTTGGAATTGAAAAAGTTACTCAGTATGGAAAAACTTCCTGAGAAAATTATTTGTTTCGACGTTTCGAATATTCAGGGCGATGAAGCCGCGGCTTCGAAGGCGGGGTTTTACCGGGAGCTTCCGGACAAACTGGAGTATCGCCGCTATAAAATCAAAACCGTGAGCGGAATCAATGACTACGCCATGATTCAGGAGGCGCTCGGGAGAATGCTGGTGGGAATCAAAGAAGGCCGCGAAACTTTTATCCCCGATGTGATTATGATTGATGGCGGCAAAGGGCATTGGAATGCGGCCTATGAAGTCATGATGCGTGAGGGTTTCGAAAATACCCGGCTTATTTCCATCGCCAAAAAATTTGAAACGATTTATGGAAACATGTCATCCCCGAACGCTTTAATCGGGGATCAAAAGATGCAGGGCCCCCGACAAAAACATTCGGGGGTGACAGAGATTCCTATTCCCCGGGATTCTTCCGCGCTTTATCTCCTTCAGAAAGTTCGTGATGAGGCCCATCGCTTTGCCATCCGCTATCACCGCAGCCTTAAAGAAAAAGCGCTCGAGCGATCGGTGCTGGATGAAATTCCGGGAATAGGGGAAAGGCGCAAAATAATTTTAATAAAACAGTTTGATTCCATCGAAGAACTCAAACGCACCGGCATCGATCAACTTGCCGGTCTTCCCGGTATGAACCGTCAATCCGCCGAAGCTGTTTGGAATTACTTTCACCGTCCCTCTTCCCAGCTTTAAATTCAGTTTTTAATTTGATATAATCTTCACGATTTAAACAACCGCAAGGGTTGCTGACGATTTATCGTAAGTGGAAAAGCCGGAAGACCCCGCCTTACCCTCCAAATTCAAAGGAGGGTATTTTATGTCAGTCCCAGTCCAATTAATCGAACGCAAAATCTACGAAATTCGAAGCCATAAAGTCATGCTGGACCGTGACCTCGCAATCCTTTATGGAGTAGAAACAAGGGTTTTAAATCAGGCCGTTCGTCGAAATCTTGAGCGTTTTCCTCAAGATTTCATGATTACCTTAACTCGCGAAGAAATCAGGAACTTGTCACAAATTGTGATAAGTTCAGATATCAAGCATGCCCCCAGTGTTTTTGCCTTTACAGAACAAGGAATTGCGATGCTTTCGAGTGTCCTCCGAAGTAAAAGGGCTATTCAAGTTAACATCGAAATAATGCGCACGTTCGTAAAATTAAAGAAAGAAATCTATTCACATCGTGAACTTGCCTATCAGCTCGATCTTCTTAAAAGAAGAGTTGGTAGACATGACAATCAAATCGAAGCAATTTTTGAGGCCATTCAGCGATTGATGACAGCTCCCCAAAACCCGAGAAGGCGTATTGGTTTCAATACTGTTTAAGATCACAGATTGTGATCTCTAGTTAGCATAAAACATAATATTGACATTGATAACGCATGGCGTTATTATTTGGAGGAAATTTGATCCGTTCTTTTATCACTAGGAGATAGAATGAAAAAAAAGCATTCACCCGTACATCCTGGAGAAATTCTTTACGAAGAATTCTTAAAGCCCTTGGAAATGAGCCAGTATCGTTTGGCTAAGGATATTGCCGTTCCTCCCCGAAGGATTAACGAAATTATTTTGGGCAAACGTTCCATTTCTGCAGATACTGCGCTTAGACTTGCCCGGTATTTCCGGAATTCCGCAAAATTCTGGATGAATCTTCAAGCGCAATATGATTTGGATTCTGAGGCCGAACGAGTAGGCGCTGAAATCGAATCTAAAATAAAACCCTATGACAAGGCCGCCTAAGGAGCTCTCCGATGAACATTCAAATCAAAATTCGTAATCCATTTGTCATTCCTTCAGCTTTGCTTTTTGTTTTCATCTTTGCCCATGCGGGCTATGGCGCCCCTGAAATCACCCAGCCTGTCATTGCGGGTTCCGGCTCCCAGGAATGGAACCAAGCCATCTCCAAACTGGACGTCAAGACTTACCCTCAGCTTCTCCATGCCATTCGGGATGTTCGAAGTGCCAGTCAAAAAAGGGTGGAACAGGCCGTCGATCGGGAAAAAGTCCGTGAAGCTTGGGAAACGGGCAAGCTGATCAATGAGCACATTCTTCTTAATAAGACCCGGGCTCAATACGGCGAGAGAGTGATTCACCGCCTTTCCGAAGATATGGGGATTGGCGATAGTGAGCTGAACTCCATGAGAGAATTTGCGAAAGCTTATCCAATTGACTTCCCGGGAGGTCAATTGAGTTGGTCCCATTACAAGGCTTTGCTTACCGTGAATGATGACAAAATCCGAGAACAAATTGCGGTTAGGGCAGAGAAAAAAAAGTGGTCACGAGAAACTCTTCGCAAAGAATTGCGCAAACGTCAATCACGTGCCGCAAAAAAAGAATCCAAACCAGTCGAGCTTTCTGCCGTTAAACCCGGAAAACCTTTCCATTATCGTGTGGTCAGGGCGGCCGAAGGTCCGTACAAAGGCGATCTCGCCCTTGACCTCGGATTTTTTAATTATTACAAACCCAACAATCTCGGTGTGTTTAAGGAAGAGGACATTCTCTCCATCGAATGCGAAGAACACGCCTGTATCATGAAATCGGTGGAAGAAAATGAAGACGTGCTCTACACCTACAATGCCCATCTCATCCGGGTGATTGATGGAGATACGATTGAAGCGGTGATTGATTTGGGATTTGATTTCACCACCGTGCATCAGCTCCGGCTTAGAAGCCTTGACGCCCCCGAAATCCTCAGCTCTGACGGCAAATCCGCCAAACAATTGATCGCACAAATCCTTGCCCGTGATCAAGGCCGCATCCTCATCAAAACCAAGAAGTCGGAAGATCAATACGGCCGCTATCTCGCCGACATCTTTTTGCCTTCGTCATTGCGAGGCCCGAAGGGCCGTGGCAATCCCGAATATGTTTCCATTAATCAAGAATTATTGGACTCCGGTCTGTTGACGGTTCGAGAGGGTGAATGAAATTTAAAACAATAGGAATTGTTTGGTTGGTTTTTTCTATCTTGTATAATGAATTTATCATTGATTTTAATAAACATATTGATGAAACAAACGCTAGTAGCAAAAAGATTAACCAAATATCAGCTTTGGGATATTTCGTGTCAGCTTTGACAGCTTTTTTTTCCGCCTTTCTTACTATGTGTCCAATCAAAAATAAAAAACCTCGAACCACACAAGCCACCTTAGAGCGTACAAAGCCATTATTAGATGAACGGTATGAATATATTACTCAGCAACTCCGTTATCTGGATGACAAAATTTTTAGATCATTTGTGATCTTTATCCAGCTTGCCACAGTAATAATTGGGGGCGTATTTTATCTTCATCAACATAATGTCAAAGGGATAGAACTGGTTTTAGCGGCAAATGGGGTTTTTCTTGGGGTTGCATTTGGGATTATTTTTCTTATAAGCAATAATTTGCGCTCTTGGTTAGGATATCGCAAAACTTTGATGGAAGATTATGATGATAATTCAAATGTGCGTAGGATAGGCTGGTGTTCGAGTGAAGCGGTTACATGTTTAGGAATTGCACTAGCAAATGTTGGATTTCTTTTCATTAATCCTTTAAATAAATCTTACCCGTCCGAATGGATTCGTGTAGCTGCCGTAATCAGTCTATTAATTAGTTTGATGGTGGGTATTATGCCTTTTCTTCTTTCAAGATTAGAAAGGTGCCTGGATAAAGAATAAAAAGAGAAAGTGCCAGGTCCCTTCTCACTGAGGGATAGATTGACAGAGAATCAGGAAGATTTGCCGAATCCGAGTGTGTTGAAAGAAATTTAATCAAGAGAAGTTCCAGAAAGGAAACGAGATGGTTGCATTTTTAGTGGGATTGATGGTGATTATTCTGATGGGAGCGATATCGTTTGCGGGGTTGTTGCTCTTCCCGCTGCTCCTGGTCCTTGGATTTTTCCTCAGGTTTGTGGTGCTCATTTTTCTCGGTCTTTTCATGATTTGGTTCATTGGTAAAGTCACGATCTTTACCATCGAATCTCTGCGCAAACCAAAGCCGCCCCAGTTAAATGGTTAGGCGACGTAGACCTTGTAAAAATCTTTCTTAAAGGGTACTATTGAGTTGGCCGAAATATAGGCTAAAGATAGCCTAAATTCAAGCTAGGGGGGCTCAAATGACGACCATTAATCTTTCCGATGCAAAAGATAAACTCAGCCAATTAGTTAAAGAAACTGCCGAAACTACCGGCCAAGTTGTGATCAGTGTCAATGGGCGTAATCAGGTTGTGCTTATTTCGATGGAGGAGTATGAAAGTTTGATGGAGACCATCGATATTTTAAAGGACCAAGCCTTGGTCAAAAAAATATCGCTTTCAATGGCGGATATTCAAAAAAAGAATGTAATCAGCTTTGAGGATATTCGCAAAGACTAGAATCTGGTTTTAAATGAATGAATCGAAACAAAAGTATAAAATCGAATTTACCAAAACGGCACAAAAAGATTACGAATCAATCCGAGACGCAAAACTTCTCCGTGGCATTAACCGAATTATTGATGAAATAAAAGAAGACCCTTATCAATTCAAAAAATTATCAGGCCCTTTTTCGCACCTCCGCTCTGCTAAAACTTTTTCTTTCCGGGTGCTCTATCAGATTGCCGAGAATGGTCAGTTATTAGTTTGGGTAATTTCAATAGATCATCGAAAAGACGTATATCGATAGGGGCGCAACTAAAGATCAGGAAATAAAATGGACCAACGGCTGGATCAAACGGCGAAGGCGACGTTTCAGATCACCAAATCAGAAGAGATTCCTTTCAGTGAGTTCGAGAACGGGCCGAAGCTGACGAGAGGGAATTTTGTGCTGTCCTATCAGGGCGATCTCCGAGGTGAGGGGATTCTCGAGGAATTGAAAGTCCATTTCACTCCGAAGCGTTCTTCTATGTATGGATTGCAGCGTGTGACGGGACAGCTCGGGGATTTGTCCGGCAGTTTTGTTTTGAAACATGAGGGCAGATTGGCCAACGGCATTGTGAGTGTGAAACAAACCGTAGTGCCGGGTTCTGCCACGGGCTCTTTAAAAGGTCTTCGCGGCCAAATCAATCTTCGCAGTGCCTCGGCCAAAGAATTTCCCATCACCTTTCATTATCACTTCGCTTGAAATCACAACTCATGAAAATTCCTCCGTTTATTTATGGGACCGCATGGAAGCAAGAGGCGACTGCCGAACTCGTCAAATGTGCTGTGGCTGCGGGTTTTCGCGGCATTGATACGGCCAATCAAAAAAAACATTACCGGGAAGATTATGCGGGAGAGGCCCTTCGCGAAATTTACGCTCAGGGAATCGCCCGTGAAGATTTATTTTTACAAAGCAAGTACACGTATCAAGAAGGCCAGGACCACCGGCTGCCTTATGATCCTCACTCGGATTACACCACTCAGGTGAATGACTCTTTTGCCAGTTCACTCCAAAATCTCCATACCAATTATCTCGACTCCTATTTGCTTCACGGTCCGCGTTCCTCCTACGAAATGACGGACGGAGATTGGGAAGTGTGGCGAGCGATGGAAAAATTGCAGGAGTCGGGACAAACGCGAATGATCGGAGTGAGCAATGTGAGTCTCCAACATTTACTCGAGCTTTCGAAAAAAGCCAAGATCAAACCTCAAATTGTCCAGAACCGGTGTTATGCCATTCGAGGCTGGGACAAACCCGTGCGCGAATTTTGTCTGCAAAATCAAATGATCTACGAGGGATTTTCTTTGCTGACAGCCAATCAGCAGGTATGTTTTCATCCTCAAGTCGCGGTCATTGCCGAAAAATATGGGCTTACCCCGGAGCAAGTGATATTCTGTTTCGCCGTACAAATCGGAATTCTTCCACTCACCGGGACCACTGATCCCCAGCATATGAAAGAAGATCTCGAAACTGC
>JACPXL010000093.1 GCA_016196555.1 Candidatus Omnitrophota bacterium
ATTAATCGAAGAAGTCACTGGCGCTCGGCTCACGATTTCTTACAGCCGCATCGGCGGAGTCAAAGGGGATTTGCCGCCGGGTTTTATTGAACAATGCCGGCAGGCCATCAAAGAAACGCGCAAGGTTTTGAAAGAAACGGACGCGCTTCTGACGAAGAACCGGATTTTTGTGGACCGCTTAAAAGATGTCGGAATGATTTCCAAAGAAAATGCATTGGCTTATGGAATTACCGGGCCTTTTTTGCGCTCGACGGGCGTGGATTATGATGTTCGCCGCGCCAATCCTTATTTAGTGTATGACCGTTTTGATTTTGATATTCCGGTGGGTGAACACGGTGATAATTATGACCGCTATCTTTGCCGCATGGAAGAAATGGAACAGAGCATGCGCATTGTGGAGCAGGCCTTTGATCAAATCCCCGGCGGGCCGGTGCTTTTAGATACGGAAGGCAATGTGATCCCGGCGGAAGATATGGTGGATGATGCCAAAATGGGGCGCATTCAGAAAATCTGCGGAAAAACCGCAGCTTTTGATCCGACGCTCGAAGGCTCGCACAAAAGTAATTTTACCGAACTTCAATCCGGAAATAAGCGCGCCGAACTTCCTGCCAAAGAAGACACTTACGGAAATATCGAAGGTCTGATGAATCATTTTAAAACCGTCATGATGGGCCACGGTATTCGTCCGCCGGCGGGCGAAGTTTATTTTCCGGTGGAAGGCGCGAACGGCGAACTTGGATTTTATGTGGTCAGCGATGGCTCGGACAAACCGTATCGAGTGCGCGTGCGGCCGCCCTGTTTTGTGATTATGGCGGCGCTTCCCTTAATGATTAATGGTCAAACCATGGCCGATATTGTTCCCACGTTTGGTTCTGTGAACATGATTGGCGGAGAACTTGATCGATGAAATACATGGTCATTCCCGCATTCTTCAGTGTAACAGCCCCCTTGTGGGGTTGGCGGGAATCAAATGCCAGATCCCCGATTAAAGCATTCGGGGATGACACAATATGAATAATCTCGAAAAAATTAAATTCAAAACAGATCCTATCGTAGCTCGCTATGAGACCAAGCGCGCGTCGATTCTCGAAATTTTGCGTTTACTGCAAGAAGAATACGGCCATATCACCACCGAAATGGAAAGAGAGGTGGCCGAATATCTCGGCATCGCCGCCATTGATGTGCGCGAAGTGATGACTTTTTACTCCCTCTTTTATGACAAGCCGAAGGCCCGCACGCGTTTTCATGTCTGCCGCACGCTCAGCTGTTATCTTCGCGGCGGCCGGGAAATTTTGAAACATATTGAAAATAAACTCGGCGTTAAAGCAGGAGGCATGACGGAAGATAAGGCTTTCTCCATTAATACGGTGGAATGTTTAGGCGCCTGCGAGTTTGCGCCTATGATGCAGGTCAATGACGTGAAATATGTCGGACCACTGACCAAAGAAAAAATTGATGAAGTTATTACCAAATTGCAAAAGGGGTCTGACCCCTTTTAGATAAATACAGTCGTTGTCATTCCCGCATTCTTCAGTGTAACAGCCCCCTTGTGGGGTTAGCGGGAATCCAGAGCTTGATCCCCGATTAAAGCATTCGGGGATGACAGTGGAGAATCATGGAAAAAATCATTTCAAAATATTTTATTCCCGGAAAAACTTTTTTCCTGGATGAATATCTAGCTGATGGCGGTTATGAAGCCGCACGCCAGATGTTCACTAAAAATGATCCCAAAGCCGTGATCGAAGAAGTGAAAAAATCCAATCTTCGCGGGCTCGGCGGCGCTGGATTTCCCACCGGCATGAAATGGAGTTTTATTCCGCAGAATACGGGCAAACCTGTTTATCTCGCCGTCAATGCCGATGAAGGCGAGCCGGGAACTTTCAAAGACAAATACATTATTAGCCATGTACCGCATCTTTTGCTGGAAGGCATTATCATCGCGTCTTTTGCCAACAATGTTCATAAAGCCTACATTTATATTCGCGGGGAATATGTCGAACCGTATCAAAAATTAAAACGTGCTTTGGAAGAGGCTTATCAAAAAAATTTCGTGGGGAAAAATATTTTTGGGTCCGGATATGACTTGGAAATTGTGATTCATCGCGGCGCCGGGGCCTATATTTGCGGCGAGGAAACCGGACTGCTCGAATCTCTCGAAGGTAAAAAAGGTTTTCCGCGCCTGAAGCCGCCGTTTCCGGCTGTGGTGGGTTTGTTCGGATGTCCGACCGTCATCAACAATGTAGAAACACTTGCTTATCTTCCCTCTATTTTTATGCGCGGTGCGGAATGGTTCGCGAAGCTCGGCTCCGAAAAAAATGGCGGGTTGAGACTTTATTCGGTTTCCGGCCATGTTAAAAAACCCGGCGTTTATGAACTCCCGCTCGGCATTTCTTTAAAAGAAATTATTTATACGCATGCGGGCGGTATTCGGGACGGCAAAAAATTGAAGGCCGTGGTCCCCGGCGGACTTTCCGCCGCGATTTTACGTGCCGATGAAATCGAAGTCGGGATGGATTTTGATCAGCTTCGTGCCAAAGGCACGATGGCGGGTTCTGCCGGCGTGATTGTGCTGGATGAAACCACGTGCATGGTCCAGGCTCTGCTTGTCACCATGCGTTTTTACGCGCATGAATCCTGCGGCCAATGCTCGCCGTGCCGTGAAGGGACCGGCTGGGTCCACCGCATTCTCGAACGCATTGCTTCCGGCGGCGGCCGTCCGAAAGACATAGAAAATTTACTCGATATTTGCTCTTTTATGGGAGGCACGACGATTTGTGCGCTGGCCGACGGCGCTGCTATGCCTTTGAGAAGTTATCCGGAAAAATTCCGCGCAGAATTTGAATATCATATTCAGCATGGGAAATGTGATTTGGAAAGAGAATATGCCGAAGCTCACCATTGACGGGAAGGGAATGGAAGTCCCCAAGGGGACTCGCGTGATCGAAGCCGCCAAAAAAGTCGGTATTGATATTCCTTTTTATTGTTATCATCCCGGCCTTTCCATTGCCGGCAATTGCCGCATGTGTCTGGTCGAAATTGAAAAAATGCCTAAGCTTCAAATTTCCTGCCATATGGAAGCAACCGACGGCATGGTGGTCAAAACCAATACGCCGAAAGTTCTCGCTACGCGCCAGCACGTGCTGGAATTTCTTCTGGTCAATCATCCGCTCGATTGTCCGGTTTGTGATCAGGCCGGCGAATGCTGGCTTCAGGATTATTACATGCGCTACGGGATTTACGACAGCCGTGTGAGCGAAGACAAAATCAAAAAACCCAAGGCTGTTTCAATTGGTCCTACCGTAATGCTTGATGCTGAACGCTGCATTCTCTGTTCGCGCTGTGTACGTTTTTGCGATGAGGTTTCCAAGACCTCAGAGCTTGGTATTGTGAATCGCGGCGATCATTCCGAAATCCAGGTTTTTCCCGATAAAGAATTGGACAATCCTTATTCCGGCAATGTGGTGGACATTTGCCCGGTCGGCGCGCTGACGGACAAGGATTTTCGTTTTAAAATTCGCGTGTGGTATTTGAAATCCGCAGATTCCCTTTGTAACGGCTGCGCGCGAGGATGCAACATTTCCGTCCAGTACAATCTCGACCGCCCGCATCATGGAAAAGGAGAGCGCGTGAAACGCCTGAAGCCCCGCTATAACGAACACGTGAATCAATGGTGGATGTGCGATGAAGGCCGTTACGGTTACAAATTTCATGATCAAAACCGTATTGAGTATCCGATACGGCGCGAGGCTGGCGGTTTAAAAGAAACCGATTGGGCAGCGATTTTACCGGAAGTGGTGCACAATATCCAAACTGCCAAAGATAAAATCGGCGTCTTTATTTCTCCGCAGCTTTCCAACGAAGAAATTTTCCTGGCGCAGAAATTATTTTCCGAAGGGTTGAAACTAAAAAATGTGTTTCTTGTTTCGCCCAATCCACTGGGATTTCAGGATGATGTTTTGATTCGAGCGGACAAAAATCCGAATTCCAAAGGTGCGGAATGCATGGGATTTTCTTATCAAGAAAATTCGGTCAAAGAGTTTTTCAGCGCATGCGAAAAAGGCAGCGTGGAAGGGATTGTCGTGTTTGGCCAGGATTTACTCACGCTTCCCGGCGCGCAGTTATCTCAAAACGGATTTCAAAAGTTAAAATGGAGCTTGTTTGTCGGCTCCAATCATAATGTGATGTCCGAATATGCCTCGCATGTTCTTCCCGCGGCGACTTATGTGGAAAAAGAAGGGACATTCACCAATTTCCAGGGACGTACGCAGAAATTCGACAAAGTCCTGGAGCCTCTCGGCGAAGCCAGGTCCGAACAGCAAATTCTCATTCATCTTGCCAAACAGCTTGGCATTCATTTGCATTATGATCGGGCCGAAGAAGTTTTCGCGGAGCTTGCCTCCAAAGTGGAGGGTTTCCGGGGTTTGAGTTATGAAAAATTAAATGAAGGAACCACGAATGTGCGCAAATTCGCCGCGCCGCTTATTCCTGAGCTGGTTCAAGGAGCAGGACTAATTTTTTCTGAGACGGTTGCTCACAATCATTCTGTCATTACGAGCCCCGAAGGGGCGAAGTAATCTCGCTTTTAAAACGGGATTGCTTCGTCGGCTTCGCCTCCTCGCAATGACATAGAGGGGTTTATGATCACATTGATTCTTGCCGGGCTCGTGCTTTTCATGGTGATTAATTTTGCCGCGCTTCACACCTGGATTGAGCGCAAGCAAAGTGCCGTGATGCAGGATAGAATCGGCGCTAACCGGGCCTTCATCGAACTTCCCTGGAAATGGGCGACGCCTATCAATTGGCTGCTTCGCCCCATCAACGAGCTCGGCCTTTTTCATCCTATCGCGGACGCCATTAAAATGTTTATGAAGGAGGATTATATTCCTCCTTACGGCGATAAATTTTTGCACACGCTGGCGCCTTTTCTTTCCCTTACTTTTGGAATTGTGGGATTTGCCGCCATTCCTTTCGGCGATGTTTTGATTCTTGGGAGCCGCACGATTAATCTTCAAGTCGCGCCTATGAATGTTGCGCTGCTTTATATTTTTGCCATGACTTCGATGGGGGTTTACGGCGTCATTCTCGCCGGATTTTCTTCCAACAGTAATTATGCCTTTATCGGCGGCATGCGCGCTTCAAGCCAGATGCTCGCTTATGAAATTACACTTGGGACCACGATTATAGGGATTGTGATGATTTTTCAGTCCCTTGATCTCCAGCAAATCGTGCGCGGGCAGGGACATCTTCTTTTCGGATGGATTCCCATGTGGGGTGTTTTAGTTCAGCCGGTTGGATTTTTTCTTTTTCTTGCGGCGGGAATCGCGGAGACCAAACGCATTCCTTACGACATGCCGGAAGGCGAATCGGAAATTGTCGGCTATTTCACGGAATACAGCGGCATGAAATTCGGAATGTTTTATTTCGCGGATTATGTGGAGACCATCATGATTGCCGCGCTCACCACGACTTTATTTTTCGGCGGCTGGCAGATTCCTTATTTAATGCAGGACGGTTTTCATTTTCCGTGGGGAACGGAAGTTTTAATCCCGCATTTAGGAGTTGCTGCGCTTCAAATCGGTTCTTTTACCTTCAAAGTGATTTTTTTCTGCTGGCTTTTTATGACCGTGCGCTGGACGCTCCCGCGTTTCCGCTACGATCAATTGATGGAACTCGGCTGGAAGGGGATTTTCCCTATTTCTCTGGCCAATCTTGTCCTTACCGCTTTTGCCCTTTTATTCTTTTAAATCTTTCCGACCAAATCCAAACCCGGCTTTAAAGTTTTCTTTCCCGGTTCCCAGCTCGCGGGGCAAACTTCGCCTTTATTTTCGCGGACGAATTTTGCGGCCTGGACTTTGCGCAAAATTTCTTTGGCGCTGCGGCCGATGGAGTTGTCGTGAATATCGGCAGATTTCAAAATCCCGTCCGGATCAATAATGAAAGTGCCGCGGTAAGAAAGACCGGCCTCATCGATATACGTCCCAAATTCCCGGCAGAGATTTCCGGTGGGATCGGCGACCATGGGGAATTTGATTTTTTTAATGGCCGGTGAAACATCGTGCCAAGCCTTGTGAACATAAACCGTGTCCGTGCTGACGCTTAAAATTTCCGCGCCGGCTTTTTGAAATTCCGCATAATAATTGGCAGCTTCTTCAAGCTCCGTCGGGCAGACGAAAGTGAAATCCGCAGGGTAAAAAAGCAGGACAACCCACTTCCCCTTATAATCGGAAAACTTGATCGTTTTAATGTCATCATTATGATAAGCCTTGAGTTCGGTGTCGGTTACTTTTTGATTAATCTTTGTCATACATTCCTCCTGAAAGAATCGTTGAAAGTCCAAGTATTATAATGGCCCCTCTTGCAAAAGTACAGAAGGTAAAAGTAGACGGGTTTGCGGCCGATAAAGTTATTATGCTCAGAAACCTCCGGAATGCGTTTAAAGACCGCAATAAGAAGTTGGAACTCTTGGCCGGAATTTTCTTACTGTGCGCCATGTCTTTTGTCGCTTCCACGCGCATTCTTGATCCCTTCGAACTGCTTTTTCTTGATCTGCGTTTTCAATTGCGGCCGGAAATCGATTTCCCAAAAAACATCGCCATTATTGGCATTGATGAAGCAAGTATTGATATTTTTGGCCGTTGGCCGTGGGCGCGCGACCGGCACGCGGCGCTTCTCGGTCTTTTGCGCCATGAGGCCTTTCGTCCAAAAGTGATTGGGTACGACGCGCTTTTTGAAAGCAAAAACACGGCGGACCTAAAAGGGGATGACGATTTGGTTTATCAAACCGGCAATCTCGAAAAAAAAGTGATTATGGCCTATTTTTTTGAAAAAGGTCCGGCCACGCTTTACGAGCGCGATGAATCCAAAGAAAAAATTTTAGAATCTTTTGCCCTGCCGCCTTCTGATTCTCTCCCTGAAAATCTGGATGAGGCTGACAAAGTGTCTTTACCTTATCTCGAACTCGCCACGGCTTCCAGTCTTGCTTTTGTAAATAACCCGGTGGACCCTGACGGCAGAACGCGCAAGGCCCAGCTTCTTATGCGTTATCAGGGGAAAATATATCCTTCCATGGATTTTTTGGCGGCCCTTGAATTTCTAGGTGCCGGACCCAAAGATGTACGGATTGAATCTCGCGCCATCGTCATTGAAAAAGCCGGAATGGAAAAAAGAACCATTCCTATTAATTCGCGCGGCGAAATGCTTCTCAATTATTTCGGCCGTACCAGTAAGGCCGAGGAATACTCTTTTGCGGAAGTCCTGGAAGCCGGGAAAGTTTGGATGAATGGTCAGCCGTCCGGCGTTTTGAATGCACTCAAAGATAAAATTATTCTTGTGGGGGTGACGGCGCTTGGCATTGGGGACCGGCGCGTTACGCCCTTTCATCAATATGAAGCAGGCATTCATCTGCACGCTCAGACCATTGCCAATATTCTGGAACAAAAATATTTGATGCGGGCCACGCCCGCCCTGTCTTACGCGGCGTTGATTTTTTGCGGAATGATCGTCATTGCCATGACCATGTTTCTTTCCATCGCCCATTCCCTTCCGGCCGGTATTTTTTTGACCCTTTTGTATTTTCTGGCGTCCCTTATTTTCTTTTTCAAAGGGATTTGGATTGACGTGGCGATTCAGGAAGTGACCATGGTGGTTCTTTTTGTCGGGATCACTTCTTTTCGTTATTTCATGGCGCTCGAAGAATTGAAACGGACCCAGGCGCAGCTCATTCACTCCGCAAAAATGGCGTCTCTCGGCCAGCTCTCGGCCGGTATTTCCCATGAATTCCGGAACATTCTCAATTCCCTTAATTTACATATTGAATATTGCGCGCTTCCCACGGTTGGCGAAGAAAAAATCAAAGAAAGTCTCGAGAAAGTCAAAAGGATTATGAAAAATGCGAACGAAATCTTAACCGGACTTCTTACTTTTGCCCGGCAGAGCCAATCGATTCGAAAACCGGGAGATTTGCGAAAAACGGTTCAAGAGACATTGCTTTTGCTGGAAAAAGAATTGGTGTATCACCAAATCGAAGTAAAAACCGATTTTGATGAAGACATTCCCATGATTTCTTATGATTCCGGCCAAATTTCGCAGGTGATTATGAACTTGATCAACAATGCGCGCGATGCCTTTCGGTCGAAGGACGAGGCCCAGGAAAATCCGGGAAAAATCATTGTCTTGCGGGTCAAAAAAGATAAGAAAAATCTGCGGCTGGATATCGAAGACAATGGCAGCGGCATTCCGCCCCAGGTTTTAAAGCGCCTTTTCGAACCTTTTGTAACGAGCAAACCGGCGGGGCAGGGAACCGGCCTTGGGCTGTCTGTTTGCCATGGAATTATACGCAATCATCAAGGCGATATACGCGTGACAACGGCCCAAGGAAAAGGGACGACCTGGCATATTTTCTTTCCCGTTTAGTGGTGCTTGGTACCCCTTCCAAAAGTACAGGGTTCAGGAAATAAATTAAGGAAAATCGAACCCTGTACTTTTGGAAGGGGTACCTATAAAATAAAAAGCTATGCAAATCCCCATCACTTTTAAACCCCTGCGGTTTTTTCTGCCTTTTATTTTAAGCCTTTTTATATCTTTATTTTTTGGTCCTACTTCTTCTTTTGCCCAATCCCCCAAAGTGCTTTCCGATGATGCCCTGCTTGATACCATTCAAGAACATGCCTTCAAATTTTTTACGGAAGAAGCCAATCCTAATAATGGTTTGGTCAAAGACCGCGCGAATAATTTTCAAAAAGGGGCGACGGCTTCTGCGGCCAGCATTGCCTCAGTCGGATTTGCCCTTACGGCTTATCCGGTTGCGGTCAGCCGCGGCTGGATGGACGAAGCCACGGCACGCGAAATCACAAGGCGCACGCTCGCTTTTTTCCTCCATCAAGCGGCCCAGGAACGCGGATTTTTTTATCATTATCTTGAAATGGAAACGGGACAAAGAGTCAAACGTTCGGAGCTTTCTCCCATTGATACGGCCCTTTTTTTGGCGGGTGCAATTTTTGCAGCGGAATATTTTGAGGATCCCAATTTGCGTGATCTAGTCTCAAAAATTTATGAGCGCGTGGATTGGCCTTGGATGCTTCACGGCGGACAAACCTTAGCGCTTGCCTGGTCGCCGGAACAGGGATTTTTCAAGGGGCGCTGGGACCACTACAATGAATCTCTGATTATGTATTTGCTGGCCATCGGGTCGCCGACCCGGCCCATTCCCGCAGCGAGCTGGAATGCCATCAACCGCCCGGTGGGAAGTTATGCCGGTTATCGTGTGATGTTGATGCCGCCGCTTTTTACTCATCAATATTCTCATATCTGGATTGATTTTCGCGACAAAAACGACGGCTTTGCGGATTATTTCAAAAATTCGGTCCATGCCACATTGGCAAACCGGGCTTTTGCGCTTGAACAATCCTCAAAATTTAAAAGTTACGGACCTAATTCATGGGGCCTGACCGCTTCGGACGGGCCTTTCGGCTACAAAGCTTACGGGGCACCTCCTGGCTGGGTGGTTCATGATGGGACCGTCGCGCCGACCGGCTGCGGCAGTTCCATTATTTTTACCCCGCAGCAATCAATCGCCTGCCTCCGCCATTTTTACGAGCAAATCGGCGAACCTCTTTGGGGGCAGTACGGATTTTCGGACGCTTTCAATTTAGACAGAAATTGGTTTGGTCAGGATGTCATCGGCATTGATCAAGGGGCTTTACTTTTAATGATTGAAAATCACCGGACCGGCATGATTTGGAAAATCATGGATAAGAATCTAGCCTTAAAAAAAGCCATGCAGCAAGTGGGCTTCAAGCCCGGGACCAGGGAAATTTCCTGGCCTGCTCCGCCGCAATATGAAGCGGTCTATATTGCCGGCGGCATTCGTCCGGATGGATACATGAAAGACTGGCCGGCGGGGGAATCGATGATGTTGAATTATAAAGAGAGAGAATTCGGCGAAGTCAAAGACGATAATGATTTATCCGCGGTCATTCGTTTTGGCTGGGACGAAAGGGCGCTCTATTTTTCAGTTTCCGTCACGGATGATAGCGTGACTTTGCGCCGTACTGGAAAAAATATATGGCTGGATGATTTGCTCGAAATTTTTATCGATCCTCAGGAGGACGGTCTTTATTGGGACGACAGTCATGATTTTCAAATTGGTTTTCGTCCGCATGCGGAAGATGAACGGACGGAAATCTGGGCCTGGTTTCAAAGCCGCAATCAGCCGCCCGATCTTGCTGCGGTGAGCGCTGCCGGTTATGTCCATAAAACAGGATATGTTTTGGAGGGAGCGATCAAGTGGGATTATCTCGGTATTCAGCCCCAAAAGGGAATGACGGTGCGGGTGTCGCCCTCGATTCATGATATTGATCAGGACAAAAGTGAAGGAAAAATACAATGGTTTTTCCGCAACGAAGAAGAACTTCGCCGGTTTGTTTTAGGGAAAGTGATTTTAGGAGGGCCTTATGAAACGCAAGGAAATTAAAACGCTTTACAGTTTGCTGGGTGAGGCGGTTCGTGACCGCTTTGAAAAAGAAGTCGAAAAAGAAAAAATCGAAATCCATAAAACGATTCGCAACCTTCGCCATCAACAAGGCCTTACCGTGGCCCAAGTCTGTCAGCGGGTGAGTGATCTTAACCCCAAAACTCTGGCAGCGATTGAAACCGGCCGTATTAAAAATCCGTCCATCAAGACCCTGCAATCGCTGGCCCGGGCCCTGGGCGTGACGGTGAGCGAAATTTTTTCACAAACGGAAGTGGCCCTCGACCGCCATTTTCATATCGGAACGCAAAAAGGGGCTTTTCAGATGGAATTTCCTCCCTTGGGGCTTAAGGCAATTTCTTTCACTCCCCTCATACCCGATTTTTTTTGTGGTAAAATTATTTTAGGCTCTAAACGCCGGGTCGATCAAACCTTCTGGAATCGTTCTCTGCTGATATACGTTTCGTCCATCATGGGCCGGCTTGAAATCGAGGTGGAAGGCCGGAAAATCATGCTGACGGAGGGCGAAAACCTTTATTTTAATGGTATTTTGAAGCATTCCTTTTATAACCCTATGCACCGGGATTCTGTGTTTCTTATGGTGACGGCACCTTCGTTTGTTTGATTTTCACCTAAGTCAAGTCACTGCTTGGGGTAGCCGATAATATTGAAACATATGAAGATTAAAAAAATGTACTTTTTTGCGTTATTGATTGCACTGATGGCTTTGCAGGCACCTTTGAAAGCGGCTGAAACCCCTGCTCCTCAAAGTGTCGATTCGGTTCCTGCGACTCAGGAAACGCTGACTCAGCAGGCCATGCGGGACCAAGTGCGGGTTCTGCGTCAGGAACGGGCCGAAACCATGCCTTATTTAGACCGCGGCTATATTCGCCAGGAAATCAATGGCCATAAGGTCCGTCAAAGAAGATCGTTTCTTGCCGGACAAAAAAAGGAGCTTAACGATTTGATCGAACGTGCCCTCAATGTCCACACCCCGGCGCGCGCCTCCAAAGAAAGAATTTCTCTAGCCCATCGCAGAATTGTTGCTGCTTTGCGCCGTTTATTTCCCGAGGCCAAAGTGGAACTGAATCGCAAACGGGGCGGTCTTTCTGATCAGGATTATAACTCCCGCAATTATAAATTCAGCTTTCGCCAGCCGATTTTTCATGGCGGCATTTTGTGGAACACCCTCCTTAAAGAAAAGGCCGGGCTTGAGACGGCTGAAAAGGAATACGATAAAACTCTTTCTGATTTGGTTTACGATGTTTCTCTGGCTTATTTCGAATATAACCGCACCCGGGTTGTGATCAAAGAACAAAAATCAGGAATTAAAAAAATGCGGCATTTTGCGGACATTTCAAAAAGAAAATTTCAAGAAGCCATTATTTCGGAAATAGAACATTTGAACGTGCAGTCCCTTTTCAGTCAAATGGAATACGATTATGAAACTTCCAAACAGGAATTCGAAATTGCCAAGCTCGAAATCAATAAATTTTTAAATCTGACTTCCCGCGACGAGGTGGAAATCGCTGAATTTTATGATTTGGAGCATTTGATGAAAAAGGGAAAAAACGGACAAGAAACCCCTACCGACACATCCTCCAAAGAGTTCGAAGCCTACAGCTTTGAAGGGGACGTCAAAATCCCAGATCTTGGAGATTTGGTAGATTTGGCCTATGAGAATCGTCCCGAACTCAGGATTGAGGCGAGCAAACTGCAGGCAGCGCGCTTAGAAGAAAGAATTCAAATGGGAGGCCTGGTTCCTAATGCCGATGCTGTGCTGGAATTCGGGAAATTGGGAGAATCGCTTAATGCGGACAGCACTCATCCGGGATTAAGAAGGGAATTTCGTTTTATGATTGAGGTCAATTGGAATGCGGCCGGCAACAAAGTCAATTATACTTTTGAAAATAATGAACAGCCGCCCTCGATTTTCCAATTTGCCCAGGATGCAGGCTCTCAAACCACCCGCAATTCACTGAGCCTCGGACTGTTGGACGGCCTTGACCAATGGGCCTCACTCAAGGAAGCGGAAGTGGCGAAACTGGATCAAATTGTTGAGCTGGAAAAATCAGAAAAAGAAGTCATTCAGGACGTGAAGCAGGCCTATTTTGATTTTCAGAAGGCCCGGATCCAAGTGAAATCATCGATGCAGCGCGCAGATTATCGGACAAGGCTGGCGCAGCTGGCAGCCCATCGCCTGGGGCAAAATGAAATTCAAGTTTCCGAATACTTTCAGGCCGAGATTGATTTGGTTCAGGAAAAAACCGAATTGCACAAGGCCCTTAAAGAATATTTTAGCGCCAAGTCTAAATTGAATCATGCTATCGGCAAGGGCGATGTCCTTCCGGTTGAAGGGACGTATGGAAAATAAATCACCCTTTGTAGAGCCGCCGGAAGGTCCCCGGTCTCGCAATCCTTTAAAAAAGATCAAACCTCTTTTGGGTAAATTGCTGACTGTTTTAGCTGGCGGCGCTGCGAAAATCGTTAAATTGTGGAAGGGCAATCCGCAGGTGCCCGTTGCTGCGCCCGCAGGAAATGTTTCGCCGGCCTCAAAAATAAAGAATTTTTTGATGGCCCAGCGGGGCAAGATTATTCTTTTGGCCGCCGTGATTGTTCTTTTTGGCGTGGTGAAAAATTTTGTTTTTCATCCCAAAAGCAAAGAAAGTTTGGAGCAGGTCATTTCAGAGCCGGCTGAAGCTAAGGATAAACCAGTCCCGGTTAAAGGGTTCAAAGTCGGCCGTTTTAATTATGAGGATTCCTTAAATGCCCTGGGGACCTTGAAAGGCGCCATGGAATTCAAATTGAGTTTTGAAATTCCGGGTGTTATCAGCTCTATCAATTATAAAGAAGGCGAACGTTATGAAGAAGGCTCACTTCTTATTTCTCTTCGCCAGGATGATATTTTGCTTCGCCTGAAGCGCAGTCAAGCGGATTTGAACAAGTCACAGACCAATGTTCAAATCGCGGATGACAAAGTCAAAGAACATGAAAAATTATTTACCATGGGCGCCATTCCCAAATCCACCCTCGATAAAGTCAAGCTTGAGCTGGATGCAGCTAAGTATGAAACCGAGGCCGCGCGCCTGGAATCGAAGGCCAACGAGGCCATGTTGGAAAAATCGAATCTCTATGCGCCTTCTGCCGGCATGATCGGCGATCTCAATATTGAAGAAGGAGAGACCGTCACTCCCAACACGCTGGTCGGGACGCATATCAACACAGAATTTGTGTATGCGGAATTCGGCGCGGTTGAGCGCGACGTCAATAAAATTGCCCTTGGCCAGAAGGCCCGCGTTTTCATCGATGCTTTTCCGGACAAAACTTTTGAAGGGGTCATTGAAAATATTTCCCCGGTTGTTGCTGGAACAAGCCGCACTGCCACCGCCAAAGTGCGCATTGAAAATCCGGAGCATATCCTCTTGCCGGGAATGTTCGCGCGAGTGCGCATTCTGCTTTACAGCAAGAAAAATACGCTGATTGTTCCCACGGAATCCGTGCAGGGAGGAGAAGGAGAACAATTTGTTTTTGTGGTGAATGCTCAAAAAAATGTGGTGGAAAAAAGAGCAGTGACCATCGGCTACACTCGTCCGGATTATTCCCAGATCGACGCCGGATTGTCAGAAGGGGAGGTTATCGCTGTTTCAGGGCTTGAAAAGCTTCAGGATGGGAAGTCCGTCCGGCTCCTTGAAACGCAGGAAGCTGAAATCTGACGCATGAGTTTAGCCCGCTTTTCTGTAGAAAAAAAAGTGACCGTTGTTATGGTCACCCTGGGCGTTATGCTGGTGGGGGTGATTGCCTTTACCCGCCTTCCCCAAGAACTTTTTCCGCCGATCACTTTCCCCCAATTAACCATTGTCACTGATTATACCAACGCCGCTCCGGAAGAAATCGAAACGCTGATCACCAAACCGATTGAAGAGGCCGTCGGTGCCGTTTCCGGATTAAAACATATTGAATCGCTCTCGCGCGAAGGCCGCAGTACGGTGACGGTTTCTTTTAATTGGGGCCAGGACGTGGATTTTGCTGCGCTGGCTGTGCGCGAAAAAATCGATTTAATCAAAGAAAAAC
This sequence comes from Candidatus Omnitrophota bacterium, assembly GCA_016196555.1. GTDB lineage: Bacteria > Omnitrophota > Omnitrophia > Omnitrophales > Aquincolibacteriaceae > JACPXK01. The sequence continues at coordinate 14,540 of JACPXL010000093.1, forward strand.
TTCCCAAAGAATCCGAAGATCCCGTCGTTTTAAAATTCGATCCGCTCGCCCGGCCTATTATGATCCTTTCGATTTCCGCCGCCAATATGGAACCTGTTCAAATGAAATATATGGCGGAAAAACTTCTCAAAGATAATTTGGAAAAAATTGATGGCGTAGCTTCAGCGACACTTTCCGGCGGACTGGACCGGGAAATTATTGCGGAAATTGATCAGGGCCGGCTTGAGGCCAACCATCTTTCCCTGCTTCAAGTCATTGAATCCGTTGAACAAGCCAATGTTTCTTATCCGGCCGGCAGCATCAAAAAAGGTCTTTATGAATATTTGATCCGCACGGTCGGAGAATTCAAATCCGTCAAAGAAATCGGCTATTCCGTGGCCGGAGTGGACACCATTGACAAACTTAAAAAGGAAGACACGAGTTTCGTGGAAAAAGGTTCCGGAACCATTCGCGATACGATCGATACTCTCCGCCAGGAAGTCCAAAAACGGTCTCTGGAAAAACGGCTGGTCCTCATCCGCGATATTTCAGAAGTGATTGACGGGACCGCGGAGAAAACAAGCGTTTCCCGGCACAACGGGCGGGAAAATATTTCCATTTCCATTCAAAAACAAGCCGGTGCTAACACAATTGACGTGGTGAACCGGGTTCGAAAAGCATTGGTGGTTTTGGACCCGGACATTACTTCGCGCGGCGTGCGTTATGAAATCATCTACGATCATTCGACTTTCGTCCGCAAATCGCTTGAAGATTTGATGAGCGATGCTAAAAGCGGCGGTTTTCTTGTTGCTATCGTACTGTATATTTTTCTACGCTCCTTGTGGTCTTCCGTTCTTTTGATTGCCGCGGTCCCTATTACCCTTTTGGGCTGTTTTATTATGATGAGTATCGGCGGGATCACGATAAACACTATGTCCATCGGCGGATTGGTTTTGGCCTTCGGTATGATTGTGGACACCAGCATTGTGGTGCTTGAAAATATTTTCCGCAAGCGTGAAGAAGGAATGGGCGCGGTTGATGCCGCCGTTAAAGGGACGGAAGAAGTTTTATGGCCGGTGGTGACTTCGAACCTGACCACCATGGCGGTCTTTTTTCCTCTCATTGTCTTCGTTCCGGGCATTGCCGGGCAAATCTTCAAAGATCTTTCCTGGACCATTATTTACTCTCAAGTCATTTCTACCGTTATTCCGCTCACCGTCATCCCCATGTTTTCGATTTATCTTAAAGTCAAATCCACGGCCAAACCCTGGCAGTGGACGAGTTTTATGGAAAAGAGACTTTTGGGGGATATTCCGCAGTCAAAAAAGAATGGGTACATTATCCAGGTCCTCTTGGTGACTTTGGCAATTTGTTCCACCGCCTTTTTAATTTTCCCCAATCTTGAGCGTGAAGTGCTTCCTAAAGTGGACCAGGGCCAATTTCTTTTAAAAGTGACCATGCCCATCGGCACGCGTCTGGAAGTCACCGACCGTATTTGCCATCGTCTTGAAGATATGATGAGGGATGTACCACCCATTAAAAACATAGCTGTCACCATTGGCTCCGAAAAAAGTGAGAGAGGCCAGGTGAAAGTCGAAGCCATGAGGCCGTCTCAGGCCCTGATTCTTGTGACGCTTGAGCCGGGCAAAAAAAAGAGATCGGCGAATGTCGTGCGTTTACTTCAGGAGAAAATCAAAACGGTGGATATCGAATCCGCACAAATCGATTTCGTGCTTCAAGAAAGTGAATTTGCTTTTGCCGAGGGCGGAGTCAAACCGGTTTTGGTTTTGGCCAAAGGATATGACACAGAGCAAATGGTCCGGCTGGTGGAAGACATCCAGAGCCGGCTTGGTCAGATTCCCGGCATTTTCAATATTCAAGATGATATGGGGGAACCGTCCCCAGAAACCAAACTTCATATTGATAAGAAGAGGGCCGCGCTTTACGGCATTTCCGCCCTGGATATTTCCCTGATTGCCAAAGCGGCCTTGGAGGGAGTTGTTGCCACGCAATACCGGGAAGCAGGAAAAGAATACGATGTGCGGGTCCGCTTGAGAGCTAAAGACCGCGACAATGTAGAAAATCTCAACAACCTTCTTCTTTATTCCCAGGTCCTTGACACTTTAATCCCTTTGAAAGAAGTCGCGCAAATTGAGAAAAGCATGGCGCCAAGCGAAATCAAACGTGTGGACCAGGAGCGGACGACCACGATTTCGGCCGACATCCTTAAAGATGCAAAAAGCAAAGATGTTTTATCAGCCGTCCAAAAAATGCTGGCCGAAGTGAATATTCCTTCTGATTTTCAGGTCCAGCTTTCCGGAAAAGCGCGCGAGGTCAAAGAAAATTTTTCCATGGTCATTTTTGCTTTCGCCCTGGCCATTATTCTCAATTACATGATTATGGCCTCTCAGTTCGAATCTTTCGTGCAGCCGCTTATCATCATGCTGACCGTTCCTCTCGCTCTTTTTGGTGTTGGCGTTGCCTTATGGCTTACGGGAACCTCCCTGAATGTTATTTCGCTTCTAGGGATGGTGCTTTTGGCCGGAACGGCGGTCAATAACGGAATTGTCTTGATAGAATATATCAATCAACTGCGCGAACAAGGGATGGATGTGGAAGAGGCGGCCATTCAATCGGCCAAAATTAGAACGCGCCCTATTTTAATGAGCGCCCTGACGTCTGTCCTCGGCCTTGTGCCTCTCGCGCTCGGACTAGGTGAAGGAGCGGAATTGCGGTCTCCCATGGCCATTGCCATGATGGGCGGAACTCTCTCGTCAACTTTTCTGACCCTGATCGTTATCCCATTTATTTATATTTTAGTGACTCGTCTTTCCGAAAGATTTTTCCAGGAACCTGAGGAGGAAGTTTAAGACTATGGGACTTCCCAGCGTTTCCATTCAACGGCCGGTTTTGACGGCCATGATTTTTGTGGCTTTTATCATCCTCGGCGTGATTTCATTGACGCGCCTGCCCGTGGAACTTTATCAGGGACAAAATCAAGGAGTGGTCAGTATCATTGTCCGCGCGCGCGGCGGCCTCGCTCCGGTGGATGTTGAAAAAAATATTACCAAGCCGATTGAAGAAGCTGTCGCCACCGTCTCTCATTTAAAGAACCTTTATTCCAATTCCCGTGAAGCGGAATCGCGCGTCACCATGGAATTTGAAACCGGCACCAACATGGATTTCGCGGCACTCGAAATACGCGAAAAATTTTCCCGGGTCAAACCGCTTCTTCCCAAAGAAATCGAAAAACCGGTCATTGCTAATTACGATGATGCAGAATCCGCCATTGTAGTGTTTGCCCTCACCTCAGAAAATTTATCGCCCGAAGAAATACGCAGCCTGGTGGATACGGAACTCAAACCGATTTTGGCGCGCATCAATGGAGTGGCAAGTGTCGAGGTTTATGGGGGAAGGGAACGTAAAATTCTTGTGGAAATCGACCGCGACAAATTGGTCCGCTACAACATTTCTATTGAACGCGTAATGGACATTCTCGGGCAGAGTAATGTCAATTTGGTGGCGGGCAATGTGGATAAAGGAACGTTGGAGCTCGCGGTGCGAAGTATGGGGGCTTTTCAAAATGTAGAAGAAATCGGGGACATCGGGATTCAGGCCACGCGCCAGGGATCCATCATTCCTTTAAGGGAAATCGCCACGGTCAAAGATTCCTATCTCGAATCAGAAGATAGTGCCCGGCTTAATCTCGAGCAAAATGTGACGGTGTATGTGAAGAAAACCAGCCTCGCCAACACGATCCCCGTTGCGAAAACTGTGCGGCTTGTCTTGGATGATTTCAAAATCGACCATAAAGAGGCCGTGGATATTGTCATGGTTTCAGACAAAGCGGAAATTATTTCCCGTTCCATCAACGATGTCCGCGACGCGCTTTTAATCGGCATGGTGCTTACCGTCATCGTGATTTATATTTTTTTAAGGCGGCGGGTGCTTGCCTTGATTATTTCTACCGCCATACCGTGTTCTATCATCACTACCTTTTTCTTTATGGATATGCTCCACCTCAGTCTCAATGTCATGACCTTGAGCGGTCTTGCCCTATCCATCGGGATTATGGTCGATAGTGCGGTCGTGGTGATAGAAAACACTTTCACAAAAAAAGAAAAAGGAATGGCCGATGGGCCCGCCATCCGGGAAGGTTCGGAAGAAGTTTGGCTCGCGCTTTTAGCTTCGCTCATCACTACCTTGATTGTGTTTTTGCCCGTGATTTTTATTGATAAGAAAATCCAAATGGCCTATGCCGGTTTTGCCTTTACGGTTTCAATTTCTCTCATCACCGCTTTTTTTGTTGCTTTGATGCTTGTCCCGATGCTTTTGACTCAATGGGCGCGGGGGAAAATTCAGGTCGCCAAAGAGGACAAAGCAGAAGAATGGGGAAAAGGTTTTAAGAATTTTTATCGCGCACTGATGGGATGGAATTTTAAATTTCGCTATCCGGTTATTTTGGTCCTTATCGGTCTTCTGGTAATTTCCAGTATTAAAATTATGAATCGCGATATCGATTGGCCGACAGCCCTTGAAGAAAATGAATTTTCCATTATCGTTTTTCCGCTGGCGGGCGCCCGGCTTGAGGCCAATGACGACGCCGTAAAAAAAGTGGAAGAAATTCTGAGTAAAATTCCGGATGTGACTATGTTTTCTTCCACCGTCCGCAAAGACGACGTCCGGATTTTTATCCGCCTTAAACCCAAAGCGAAGCGCACTTATTCCAAGGACGAAATCATGAAAATCCTGGATGAGAAAGGCAATGAGTCCGTGAAGGAAGTTCACGATGATTACAGCCTGATTATCGATGAAGGGGCTACGGGCACGGAACAGAAAAAGCTGGTGGTCAATATTTTCGGCCACGAAAATGATGTTTTGGAAAAATTGGCGGTGGAATTTGCCAATCGCATGTCCAAAGTGCCGGGGTTAATCAATGTGGTCATGACGGATTTACGAAAGCGTCCGGAATATTCTTTGGTGGTGGATAAAGGACGCTCCGCCATTTATGGACTGAGCGTTCGTAAAATCGCGGACTCGGTTCATGCCCAGGTGCGCGGTATGCGGCCGACCAAATTTCATGAACTTACCAAAGGAGAAGAAATCGAAACCATTACCCGGCTTCAAGCGATTTACCGGCAAAAAATCGAAGACCTGAAATTCGTTCCTATTGCTTCCTTGAGCGGCAATCAAATTCCGCTCGGAGAAATTGCCAATTTTTATCCTTCGACGGGGCCTCAGACCATTGATCGTAAAGACAAATACCGCTACGTGTTCGTCAAAGGGGACACCAAGCGCGCCCTTGAAACCGTGGCGCGCGAAGTCAAAGAAGCTTTGCAATCCGCCAAACTTCCGGATGATTATTATTGGAGATTCGGCGGCGGGTATGAAGAATTAATTTCCGGAAAATCGCAGCTCAAAGGCTCGCTTGTTCTCACCATCGTTCTTGTTTATATGGTGCTGGCCTGTATGTTTCAAAGTTATTTGCAGCCGCTTTTGATTATGATTGCGGTGCCGATGGCCAGCATTGGGATTGAAACAGCGCTTTCTCTGACGCATAAACCTTTGAGCCAGCCGGTTTTTATCGGCATGATTCTTTTGGCGGGGTATGTGGTCAATGCCGCCATTATCATGATGGACCATATGAATCATTTGAAAGCGAGTGGTGCTCCGATGCGTGAAATCCTGATTCAATCGGGGCTCGACCGCCTGCGGCCGATTACCATGACGACTCTTTCCACCATTTGCGGTTTTATCCCTATGGCCCTTAATTTGGGACAGTCCAGCGATCTTTGGTCGCCCTTGGCCGTGACGGTGATCGGCGGTCTTCTCAGCTCTACCATTCTGACTCTTTTTGTTCTTCCGAATTTTATTTTGATCGGTGAAGAAGCCAAAGTGCTGGCCGGCCATCTTTTTGCTTTTATTTCAAAACCATTTCGCCATTATTTTTCAGACCAAACGCCCTAATCGGAGAGGAGAATTCCATGAATAACGAAACCAATACCAATCAAAGCATTCAAAGACAAAGCCCGCGGTCCTACAAAAGGTGGGCCCGCAATATTATCATTCACAAACCGATGCAGCGCGAATTCACCATGGTGATTATTTCGCTTTTGATGATTTCATGCCTGGCCATCGGTTATGTGATTCATGAAACTATGCGCGAGGCCGCTTTTGGCGGAGGATTTCATTTTGGGAAAATCAATCCCTACGAAGTCCTTTCGGAAATCCGCTATCTTTTGATCCTGCGCGTGACGTCGGTTTTATTTGCGACTCTGCTGATCGTGGGTGCCTTTGGAGTTTTTTTCCTCCATCGCGTGGCCGGGCCGGTGCATCGTTTCCGCGGAGTTTTGCTTCGGCTCAATGACGGGGAAATCCCTGCACCGGTTAAACTTCGAGAAGGTGACTTTTTTACCGAAGTGGCGGTTGAGATCAACCGGCTTTTGGAAGACCGGCAATTGGAGCAAACCCGCAATAAGGAGCTGCGCAGTCTTGTCGAAAAAATCCTTTCTACCCGCCAGCCGGATCTTATGATCCAGTCGGCCCAGGAACTGAAAGCAGTTTTAGAAAAAAACAAGATTCGTTAATACCTTATAAATCAATAGGTTAGGTCTAAATTCCCCCTGGCTTTTTCAGCCTTTTTCCGGCTTTTCTTGCGCTTTTTGCCGAATTGACAGAATAGAATTTTTTATGGTACAGTACTCCAATTCTTGGCAGTGATAAGAAGTGGGCTTTTGCCCACTTTTTTTGTTTTCAAGCGCTTTTGCCGGGTCAATCAAACCTTCAATCAGGTGAAAAGAACGTGACACAAGAACTATTGTCTTCTCTAGAATATATTGAGAAAGAAAAAGGAATTCCCAAGGAAATTCTTCTGGAAGCCCTCCGCCAAGCCTTAATTTCTGCCTGCCGTAAAACCTATCCCGAGCGTGAAGAATTCGATATTCAAATTGATTCCGAAACCTGCAATATTCATTTGATGGCGCATGGCAAAGAGGTGCACGATATGGAGTTCGGCCGTATTGCTGCCCAGACCGCCAAACAGGTCATTATTCAGAAAATCCGCGAAGCCGAACGCGAATCCATTTATGGAGACTACAGCAAAAAGCAGGGTGATATTGTTTCGGGCACCATTCATCAATTGGAAAAGAAAGCTTTGATCGTTGATTTCGGTAAAACCGAAGGAATCCTTCCCGCCCGCGAACAATCCCCTCTCGATCATTTCCGGTTGGGCGATTTGATCCGGGCTTATGTTCTGGAAGTCAAGAAAACACCACGCGGTCCTGAAATTATTCTTTCCCGCGCTCATACGGGCCTTGTGAAAAGACTTTTTGAACTCGAAGTTCCCGAAATTCATGACGGAATTGTACAAATCAAGGCCGCTGCGCGCGAAGCCGGTTCGCGGACCAAAATCGCGGTGACCTCCAGTGATGACAAAATCGACTGCGTCGGATCGTGTGTCGGAATACGCGGCCAGCGGGTAAAAAATATTGTCCGCGAACTTGGCGGAGAAAAAATTGATATCGTGCGCTTCAGTTCGGACACCGAAACCTATATCCGCAATTCCATGTCTCCGGCCGAAATTGCGGAAATTAAACTCAATCGCGAATTGCAAGCCGCAGAAATTCTCGTCGAAGATGATCAGCTTTCCCTTGCCATTGGTAAAAAAGGCCAGAACGTGAGACTCGCTTCCAAACTTCTTGGATGGAGGCTGGATGTGCGCAGCCTTAGCCAGAAAATTCCTTTGGGTTCACTCGATGGCATTGGTGAAAAAACCGAAGCGGCTTTAAAAGAAGCGGGCATTGTCAGCCTCAAAGACATTATCAAATCAACCGCTGAAGACTTGGCGAAAATTCCGGGAATTGGTCCCAAAACGGCGGAAAAAATTATTATGACGGCTCATCGCGCGATTTTAGGGAAAAACGAAAAAGAAAAACCGGCCCTGAAACTTCCGAAAGAAAAAAACGGCGAAGAAGATGTGAAAGAAGAGAAAAGCGAAGAATAAATTATGCGTATTCATGAATTAGCAAAATCATTAGGTATGTCGAGCAAGGACTTGATTGAGCGCATCCGGAGTCTCGGAGGCGACGCCAAGACACACATGTCTGTTGTTGATGAAGAAACGCTTCGATTTCTTCAAGGCCGTTTGAGCAATCCTTCCAAAACTTCCGATAAAAAAACCGTGGTTCAAGAAGTCCCTCCGCCGGTTTTGGCCCCAAAAAAGACTAAAACGGAAGACTTTAAAAAATCCGAAGAAGAAATTCCTCTCGAAAAATCTCCGGCGGCTGCTCCAGCGGTTGAAACCAAAACCGCGCAGGCCATCCGTATTCATTTTCCGGTGACCGTAGGACGTTTGGCCGAGGAACTGAATGTTCGTATTCCCGAATTGATCAAGGCGCTGATGGGGATCGGCATTTTTGCCAATGTGAATCAGCTTTTGAATGAAGAAATCGTTTTTAAAGTTGCTGCGACCATGGGACTTACAGTTGAAAAAATGGAAGATGAAGTTGAAAAAACGATTGTCACAGAAGAGGAAGACCCTAAAAAATTAAAACTCCGTCCGCCGGTTGCTACGCTCATGGGGCATGTGGACCATGGGAAAACGTCGCTTCTCGATGCTATTCGTAATACCAATGTGGCTGCAAAAGAAAAGGGTTTTATTACTCAGCATATCGGGGCTTACGGTGTGGATATCCCTGGAAAAGGCCATGTGACTTTTTTAGATACTCCGGGTCACGAAGCTTTTACCGCCATGCGCGCGCGCGGAGCCAATGTTACGGACGTGGTCGTGCTGGTAGTTGCCGCGGATGACGGAGTCATGCCGCAAACCATTGAAGCGATCAATCATGCGCGCGAAGCCGGCTGCCCGATTGTGGTGGCCGTCAATAAATCCGATCTTCCCCAAGCCAATCCGCAGAAAGTCATGACCGGCCTTCAAAAACAAGGACTCATGCCGGAAGAATGGGGAGGAAAAACCATTTGTGTCAAAGTTTCAGCCAAAACCGGGCAGGGAATTGATCAGCTTCTCGAAATGCTGCTCTTGGAGTCAGAGGTTTTGGAGCTTAAGGCCAATCCGGACCGGCTTGCCGCAGGAATAGTTATTGAAAGTCATCTTTCCAAGGGAAGCGGCCCGGTGGCAAGTGTGATTGTTCAAAACGGAACGCTTCGGCCTGGCGATATCATTATTTCTGGGATTTATCGCGGACGAGTACGCTCGCTTCGAAATGACCGCGGCAAAAACATAAAAGAAGCCGGACCATCTTATGCTGCCGAAGTCAGCGGGCTTGACGGTGTTCCCGAGGCGGGAGAATCTTTCTTTGTTGTGGCCGATGAAAAAACGGCGCGTGAGATTACGGAAAAACGCACACTTGAAAGACGGGAACGGGAAATGTCCGGTACGCGCAAACATATGTCGCTTGAAGACCTTTATCATCGTATTTCCGAAGGAAACTTCAAAGAACTCAAATTAATTATTAAAGCAGACGTTCAAGGATCGATGGAAGCCTTGGGCCAGTCCCTTGAAAAACTGAGCACAGACCAGTGCAATCTTCACGTCATTCATGCCGGCATGGGCGGTGTGAATGAATCGGATGTGATGCTGGCTGCCGCTTCGGACGCCGTCATTATCGGATTTCATGTGAAGGCCGATCCTAAGGCCGAATCGATAGCTGAAAAAGAAGGCGTGGACATACGTTTTTATCACATCATCTATGAAGCTATGGATGATGTCCGCAAAGCCATGGAAGGACTGCTCGAACCCACCTACAAAGAACTATTGGATGGGAAAATCGAGGTCCGCAAAGTTTTCCGTTCCTCCAAAGTGGGCACCATAGGCGGCGGCATGGTCATTAAAGGAAAAGTCACGCGGCAGAATCCTGTGCGCCTGGTCCGTAATCATGTGGTTGTTTTTGACGGTAAGCTCGCTTCTCTGCGGCGCTTCAAAGACGATGTCCGAGAAGTGGCCGAAGGTTATGAATGCGGTGTCGCATTGGCAGGATTCGACGATCTTCAAGAAGGGGACATTCTCGAGTCCTACCATCTTGAAAAAACGGCAGGCAAACTTTAGCATTGTCATCCTGAGCGGAGCGCACATTTTCGGAGAAGAACCTCCAGTTCTTCCCGAAAAGTACTCGCGCAAAAGGCGCGCGGTGAAGGATCTCATTTTTGAGATTCTTCGTCCTACAGGGGCAGTCCCTGCGGGACGGCCTAAGCTACGGCCTCAGAATGACGGATTATTTCAAGGAATTTTTTTATGCAAGGCAAACGTAAGGACCGTGTCGGGCATTTGATTCAGATGGAGCTCGGCCAGCTTGTTCTGACACGAATCAAGGATCCCCGCCTAGGTTTTGTCACCATCACCTACGTTGATATGAGCGCTGACCTGAAATCAGCCTGCGTGTATTACAGCGTCATGGGAGATGAACAAAAGAAAAAAGAAAGCAAAATTGCTTTGGAAAAAGCCACCGGATTTTTGCAGGCAAGAATTGCTGAGGCCATCAAACTCCGCTATACCCCCCGGCTGATTTTCCGTTATGACGATTCCTTTGATCAAGGAATGGAAATCGACCGTATGATCCGGCATCTCGAGGACGAGAAATGAAAAAAGACAGTTTAAAAGAATTTTGCCGGGCGGTTAAAAAATATAAAAGCTATTATCTTTCTTGCCATATTACTCCTGAGGGAGATGCGATCGGAAGCATTTTGGCCATGGAATCTCTTTTGCGGCGGCTGGGGAAAAAAACTTTTGTAGTTTGTGAAGACGCCTTTCCGGAAAGACTGCGCTGCCTTTCAGACAAACGCTGGAATCAATTGAAAAATTTGAAAAAACCGGCCCCTTCATGCGAGGCCATTGTCATCGCCGATTGTCCGACTCTGGAACGTATCGGGACCGTAAAAAATCTTATCAAGCCCCAGACGGTTATTTTTAATATCGATCATCACATCAGCAATAGGCGCTTTGGGCAGCACAATTACATTCGCCCGGAAGCCGCGGCAAGCGGAGAAGTGGTGATGGATATTTTTAAATATTTCAAAATGCCGCTTAACAAAGAAGAAGCCACCAACCTTTATGTCGCACTCACGACCGACACCGGTTCTTTCAAATATAGCAACACGACAGTTCATTCCCATCAAATGGCGGCGGAATTGATCGCAACGGGAATTGATATTGAAAAAATTAATGAGAAACTTTACGCTACTTATTCTTTGAACAAAATTAATCTCTATAGCCGGCTTCTTTCGCGTGTCAAAACCGCCGCCGGAGGTAAAATTGCTTGGGCAGTCCTGAAGCGCGACGACCTTCATCATTCCGGGGCCACTTACGAAGACACCGAAGGATTCATCGATTTTCTCAAATACCTCAAAGAAGTGAAAATTGCTTTTTTTATGAGTGAGCTCGAAAATGGCCATTCGGTGAAAGTTTCTTTCCGTTCAAAATTTGATTATGACGTCAACAAAATCGCCACCTGTTTTAAAGGTGGGGGACACCGGAAAGCCTCCGGCTGTACAATTCGGGCGACGGTGGAAGAAGCGGAAAAATGATTTTAGAAAAAATTAATCAGGAATGCCGTTTTTCTTGATTCTGGAGGTTGTGAAATGACGCTTCTGCATTCGAAAAAAAATTTGGAAGTTGACGGAATTTTAATTGTCGACAAGCCCAAAGGCTGGACTTCACACGATGTCTGCGCTTTTGTCCGCCGCCGGTTTCGCATTAAAAAAGTCGGCCACGCGGGGACTTTGGACCCGCTTGCGACCGGGCTTTTAATCGTCCTTTTAGGGAAAGCCACCAAACAATCCATTCCTTTGACCTCCTGCGATAAAGAATATTTAGGCGTGATGGAGCTTGGCATTGAAACCGATACTCATGACCGGCACGGCAAAGTGACCCGTGAGGCTTCATGGGAAAATGTGACTTTGGAAAATGTCCGGCAAAAAGCTTTAGATTTTACGGGAGAAATTATTCAAGTTCCTCCGATGGTCTCCGCCCTCAAACATCAAGGAGTACGTCTTTACAAACTAGCCCGTAAGGGGCAGGTGGTTCCGCGCGAAGGCAGGAAAGTCACCGTACACAATTTAAAAATAGAAAAAAAAGAAGGGGCCTTCGTTCATTTTTTTGCCTGTGTTTCCAAAGGAACTTATCTTCGCACTCTGGTCAATGATTTGGGGCAATCCCTGGGCTGCCTGGCCGCTCTGGCCGATTTACGCCGCGTCCGAAGCGGGGAATTCAATCTGAAAGACAGTGTGACGATTGACCAGTTAAAAGAATTCACCATCCAGGATGTTGCTAATCGCATGTTTCCGCTTCAGGCTTTTCTGAAAGCGCGCTAATTTCTGCTTTTATGCTTTTGATTACCGACCTTCGTGATTTTGTCCCGAATCCCCGTAAGCCGCTTGTGATTGGGCTCGGGAATTTTGACGGAGTCCATCTTGGGCATCAGGCCCTTTTAAAACGCGTGGTGCAGAGGGCCAAAAAAATCCGCGGAAGGGCCGCCGTTTTCACTTTTCGCGAACACCCCCAAAGCATTCTTCATCCCCAAAAGCCGCTGGAACTTTTATCCGCGCCGGAACAAAAGCTATCTTTTTTTAAAGCGTTCGGCATTGAGCTTTGTTTTTGGAAATCCTTCAGCCGAAAATTCTCTGCTCTTGAAGCGGAAGATTTTGTCAAAAAAATTATTCTTCAAAAATTGGGCGCCCGGGAAATTTGTCTAGGGACGAATGCCCGTTTCGGCCACAACCGGAAGGGAAATGTTGCTTTGATGCGCATTTTGTCCAAGCGTTGGGGGTTCCGGTTCGAGGAAATCCGTTCGGTCAAACGCGAAAGAGATTTTGTGTCCAGTTCCAGAATTCGCGAATTGATTAAAGAAGGCGATCTTCAAGCGGCCGGACGGTGTTTGGGACGGCCATTCAGTATTTTTGGCAAGGTCATTCGCGGAAATGGACGCGGAGAAAAACTCGGATTTCCTACCGCGAATCTTCATACGTCCGGCAGAGCGCTTCCTCCGCACGGAGTTTATCCCGTTTCTTTGCGAGTCATTCACGCGATTCAAAAACAAAATTCCAAAAAAGGCATTCAAAAATTTCGTACCGCTCATTCGAAAAAATGGCTTCAGGGAGTTTTAAACTATGGTCACCGCCCCACTTTTCGGGGCTGTCCCTCGAAACCTGTGGCCGAAGTTTTTATTATGAATTTTAAGGGCGATCTTTATGGGGAGACTCTGGAAGTGGTGTTCCACCCCCGATTAAGGGAGGAGAAAGCGTTTCTAAACAAGGAAATGCTTAAGCGTCAGATTCAAAGGGATGTTCAACGGGCACGGGAGTACTTTCAAAGAAATACTTTACAAAGAAGGTTGCGTTCGCTATACTAACTACCCAAAAATAACGCAAATATAGAAAAGACAAGGAGTTAGATCGGAAATGCCGCTGATCAGTGAGAAAAAGAAGAAAGTCATTCAGGATTTCAAACGTGCCAAGCATGACACAGGATCTCCTGAAGTTCAGATTGCCCTTTTGACGGAGCGTATCAACAGCCTTGATGGACACTTTAAGGCCAATGTCAAAGACAATCATTCCCGTTATGGTTTGATCAGAATGGTTGGGCAGCGCAAGAGACTGTTGAATTATCTTCGTCAGACGGATCTCGAGCGATATCAGGCAATCATAGCTCGCCTTGATTTAAGGAAGTAATCCCGCCCGTTCCTCGGTTTTTCGGATCTACAAAAGGACAAGAAAATGACCGTTCAAAAAGTAACCCGCCAAATAGGCGATAGCGAAATTATTATTGAAACCGGCCGTATGGCCAAACAAGCTCACGGGGCTGTCACCGTGCAATGCGGCGAAACCATTATTCTCGCTGCTGTTGTCGGTGCGCACACCATTAAAGAAGGCCAGGATTTTTTCCCTCTTACCGTTGATTATCGTGAAAGAACTTACGCTGCCGGAAGAATTCCCGGCGGCTATTTCAAACGCGAAGGCCGTCCGACGGAAAAAGAAATTTTAATTTCTCGTTTGATCGACCGTCCCATCCGTCCTCTTTTTGCCGAGGATTTTTTCAATGAAGTTCAAATTACTGTGACCACGCTTTCTTCGGACGGAGAAAATCCCGCCGACATTCTTTCGATGATCGGGGCTTCGGCCGCGCTTTTGATCTCGGACATTCCTTTTGAAAGGCCGATCGGCGCGGTTCGCGTCGGGTTGATCGACGGGAAATTCGCTGCCAACCCCACGGCTGCCGAAAGTGAAAAAAGCGAGTTGGACCTTGTTTTGGCAGGAACGGCAGAAAAAATTATTATGATCGAAGCCGGCGCCAAGGAAATTTCCGAAGAGAAAATGCTGGAAGCCATTAAATTCGGACACGGCATTATTCGCGAGACTTGTGAGCTGGAAAAAGAGCTGGCCAAAAAAGCGGGCAAACCTAAATTTACTCCCGAAAAAATTGAAATTCCGGCAGACATGGAAAAGAAAATCCATGCCGCAGTTGAAGGCGGTTTTGAAAAGATGTTTACGCTTGATTCAAAGGAAGCCCGCGAAGAAGCGACAAAAAAACTTTATGAAAAGGCGCTTGCCTTATTTGATACCACGGCCCCGGATTTCAAAGAAAATCTGGTCAAAATGCTTTTTGCCAAAGTGGAACACGAAAAAGTGCGCAGCATTATTTTAAAAGACAGCAAAAGACCCGACGGCCGCGGATTTAAGGACATACGTAAAATCACCTGTGAAATCGGTGTGCTTCCGCGCACCCACGGGTCCTCGCTTTTCACGCGTGGTCAAACCCAGAGCCTTTCTGTAATTACACTCGGAACCGGTGACGACGAACAGGAAATCGAAACCCTGGAAGGTCAAATTACCAAACGTTTTATGCTCCATTACAATTTTCCTTCTTTCAGCGTGGGAGAATGCAAACCCAATCGCGGTCCGGGCCGGCGGGAAATCGGCCACGGCGCTTTAGCGGAACGCGCTTTAAAAGAAGTCATGCCCAATGAAGAAGAATTTCCTTATGTTGTGCGGTTGGTTTCAGAAATTCTCGAATCTAACGGGTCGAGCTCAATGGCCACAGTTTGCGGCGGAACGCTCGCTCTCATGGATGCCGGTGTTCCGATGAAGGCGCCGGTAGCGGGGATTGCCATTGGTCTTGTCACCGAAGGCAGCAAATGGAAAGTACTTACGGACATTGCCGGCATGGAAGATCATTTAGGCGATATGGATCTCAAAGCGGCGGGAACGCGCAAAGGCCTCACGGCGCTTCAAATGGATTTAAAAATTGACGGAATCACCGAAGAAATTTTAAAAGAATCCATGCAGCATGCCAAAGAAGCCCGTTTTAAAATTCTCGACATGATTGAACAAACCATTTCAGGTCCGCGCGAAACACTTTCAGCGCATGCCCCCCGTATTATCACGATTAAAATCAATCCTTCCAAGATCGGCGAACTCATCGGCCCTGGCGGAAAAAATATCAAAAAAATCGTGGAAGAAACCGGCGTCAAAATTGATATCGAAGATGACGGACGTGTGTTTATTGCTTCCACCGATGCCGCTGCGAGTGATGAAGCCGTGCGCCGTGTTCAGGCGGTTGCCGAAGTTCCAGAAATCGGGAGAATTTATCAGGCAAAAGTCCAGAAGCTCATGGCTTTCGGCGCATTCTGCGAAGTCATTCCGGGGACCGACGGCCTGGTTCACGTTTCTGAAATTGCCGAAGGTTTCGTCAAAGATGTGACCGAATACCTTCGCGTCGGCGATGTCGTCCCTGTAAAGGTGATGTCGATCGACCCTCAAGGAAAAATCAGTTTAAGCATTAAACAAGCCAAAGAAGGCGGTTTGTCTCCGCTTCCCCCGGATGTTGAGCGCGATGTGGTTTCTGAATCCGGACGCGGCGGCGGCCGCGACCGCGGTGACCGTTCCCGCTCCCGTTCACGCCGGTGAGAGAAATCGAAATTCGAGTCAAGTGCCTGCCTCATTTTGAGGGGTTGAATATTCCCCAATATATGAGTCAGGGGGCAAGCGGAATTGATCTCGTCGCTGCAATTAGTCAGCCCGTTATTCTTGCCCCTTTGGACCGGGCCTTAATTCCTACCGGTATTTCCCTTGAACTTCCCCCGAGCACCGAGGCCCAAATCCGGCCCCGCAGCGGTCTTGCCCATCGCCACGGAATTACCCTCCTCAATACGCCCGGCACCATTGATTCCGATTATCGCGGTGAAATCCAGGTGATTATGATCAACCTGGGAAAGGAAAATTTTGAAATCACGCGCGGAATGAGAATTGCCCAAATGGTGATTGCGGCAGTCGTAAAGGCCACGCTGATCACGGCCGATAATCTGGATGCTACCCATCGCGGAAGCGGGGGATTCGGACATACGGGTTATTGAAACAATTCGGGCCTTAAAAAAATCTTATGAAAAAAGAACGCATTAATGAAATGTGGGGAGTTTTATTCCTTTTGCTTGGGCTTTTCAGCCTGACGAGCCTTTTATTTTTTCATCCTGAAGACATTCCCTTTTTCACTTCCCATCCCGCCATACCCGTCCATAACATGACCGGCGTGACCGGGGCTTATCTGGCCTTTTTTCTTTTGGCGGCGTTTGGTGCCAGCGCCTTAATGATTCCCGGAATTTTTCTTTTATGGTCCGGATGTTTTTTCCTTCAAAAAGTTCCGGAAAAGAAACTCTTTAAATTCATTGGGCTGGCAGTGGCTTTGTTTTCCACTTCCACACTCATTGCCATTTCGATTGATCCTTCAGTGAGATTGTCCAAAGCCGGTGCAGTAGGTTATTTGGCCGGCAATCATCTCTTGCAGTATTTCGGTTATGTCGGCAGTTTTATTCTGGCGAGTTCCTGCCTTTTGCTCTCCATCCTTTTGGCCACAGATTTTCTAATTTATCCTTTGGTGAAAAGTGTTACCGCCAAATTCCGGGAATTTTTCAGCAATCTGTTTGAAGAAATTCGGGCCGTACGCGAACGTTTTTCGGTTCAGACTCACGCCATTCAGGAACAAGTCGAAAAAGTGATTCGGAAAAAACCCAAACAGGCCAAAGCCGAACCGGTGCCATCTTCTCTTTCACAAATTCCTTTGAAGGTAAAACAGTACAGGCCGGATATTGAGGAAACTCCTGAATCAAAAGCCGTGATTCCGCCAGTCAAAGAAATGCGTGAGGTAAAAACCAAAGAGCGCGTTGAAGTTCCCGCCGCGTCAGCCTCTTCAGAGGAATCTCGTTTTGAAGGCGTAATTGCTTCAAAAAAGTTGGGCGAAGGCGCCTACAACTTTCCTTCCATTGATCTTTTGAGAAGACCGCCGCGGGAAACCGCTAAAACAGACAATCTTCCAGAAAAATCCAAACTCTTAGAAGAAACCTTGGCTGAATTCGGTATTGAAGTCAAAGTCGTCGAAGTGGAACAGGGGCCGGTCATTACCCGTTATGAATTGATGCCTGCACCCGGCGTTA
>JACPXL010000088.1 GCA_016196555.1 Candidatus Omnitrophota bacterium
AATCTCCGCACCTGGATAATAATAGAACAAAATATCGCGGTAAGCGTATCCGAGTTCCGCCAGGGCCCTATTTCCATACTGACACATTCCGACTCCGTGCCCCCATCCGCGTCCTTTAAAAACAAAGCCGTCGCCATCAGCCTTAATGGACCGCAGCAAAGTGCTTTTCAAACGTTCGGAATCCAGCCAAAGCCGGAAATCATTGGCATGGACGGTTTTTTTACCGTTCGCATCTTCGATCACAAAATTAAGCGTGCGGCCTCTCGAATCTTTTTTACCGCTCTGCAAATCCACAATATTTGAAACCATAAGACCCTGGGCGCGCAATTTAGTTTCGATTTCTTTTCGAGTAAACCGGGCCTCCCATTGATAATGTTTCGAGGCGCGGCAAAATTGGCACTCTACTCCCCGCAACACAGGGTGAGGTTCCACATCCCACAAATATTCCGCCGATGTCGTAGCTCCGCCGCAGGTCGAATGAAAATAAGCCGGAAAAATTTTCCCTTTGTACGTTAATATTTCTCCCTTTGTGTCATCCACCGCACGGTCCGTAATGGGATGTTCAATCGCTTTGCCGCCGTAAACCTGGCTCAATGTCCCTTTGGTCAAATCAAAATCTTCCGCCTGATGTTCAATCACTTTAAAAAGAGCGAAGGTGCGCGAAGCCACCGCTTGCGCCTTCAAGGCTTCAGCGGGCCATTTGGGATTGACCTCCCCGGGAAGCACTCCTTTGAGATAATCTTCGATTAAAAGCTCATTGACCACCGCCAAAAAAGTCCCGGATTTTCGCGTGACGGTGATGGCATGGCGGTAAAACTTGCCGTTGACCTGGAGCCCATCGCCCAGGCTTTCGATGGTCAAAGTCGGGATGGAAAATTGCTGCTCTCCCATCCGGATTCCCGTTGGAGAAGATTGTATGCGGGTCTTGACAATACGGTCTCCCCGAAAAAGAACACGCCCGCCCTGATCAACCACCACAAAAGGATGAGCTGTTTCGAGGGTCAATTCGGGGACGCGGGTGCCCAGAGAAATACGAATGGTTTGAAACAATTTCGCATCTCGAGGCAGTTCCAAAGACGTTTTCTTAAGCGGCGGCCCTTGATGCTCTGTCCCAAACGGCCAAAAGCTCATCGCAAAAATTAAAAAGTAACTCAGAAATGAAAAAAACATAGGGAAGATATTGTAGCAGAATTAAAAATGCCCTACCAGAACATCATCGTGGCAATTCAAAATACTGCGCGTTTCAGTCGGGGTGCATTCTAAAATGGGGTAAGCGCAAAGCGCCGTCACATTTTCAGTATGAATGAGGGCTGACACTTTTTTTTCATATTTCATTAATCCCGGCCAATCGCGCTGAGGAACGGCCCACGCATCGCCGGCCCCTCGGATGGCGGCGTAGCCTTCAGATTTTATTTTCTGCAAATATTGAGAAGCATTTTCGAGGGCGCGGGCTTCGTCAAAATGCCCGTCCGTCAAATACCATTCTTCGGCAAGAAGAATTTGGAGCTGGCCGCTTTGGCACAAGCCGTCGAAATCGGAAACGAGGGAGGAAAAAACTTTGCGGATTTCACCGCAATTTCCCATTCTTGAAGAAATTAACCAGAGGCAGGCTTCGCCCTTTTTAAGGCCTGAGAGAAAATAAGGAATGGCAACGCGGAAATAATCTTCGGAACGTTTGAAAAATTGATAAAAATGCCGGCCAGGAGAGACCTGATGAAGGAAATCAAAATCGGGAGCCTGCGAAGTCACCGGCATCAGATGTTACCACCTTTCTGCCGCTTGCCGCGAAGCTTGCAAAGGCAGAAATAGTATAGCACACACCGCGACTTAGTAAACTATCAAATAAAGAAAAAGGGCAGATCTCCAAGAGACCTGCCCTTTTGATTTTAAAAATTGTCAGCGACTGGGCTTTATTTCGCGATTTCCAGAAACGATTTCAATTTGCCCCAGGTTTGACGGCCCACAACGCCATCGGCATCAAGGCCATTGTCATTTTGAAAGGCCTTCACGGCATCGCGTGTTCCGGGACCGATTTTTCCGTCTAATTTCCCCTGATAATAGCCGGCATTTTTCAGGGCCCTTTGAATATTGATGGAGGGAAGCTCAAAACCGGAAGGAGTCCGGTAAATTCCCTTGATGACGGCTTCTTCTTCATGCAAGGACTTGAGGCGTGAGCTGGAACGGCCGAGCTGCCCCTTTAAATCCTGGCGCCGGTTTTCTTCGGACTGAATGGCCGCGCGAGTTTCCTGAAGGGCCTGATCAAGACGGACAACTTCATCATTTAAAGCGCCGATTTGAGCTTGCATGGAGTTAAGTTGTTTGGTTTTCTTGGAAGCGCAACCTGAAAAAACGAGGGCGACGCCCATCGCAACTAACATACTCATTTGAAGTGAACGGTTCATTATAGATTTTCTCCTTTTTGTTTCATGTTAAGAGGTGATTAGAACGATTTTGTGCAGAACTAATTTAACAAAACTATTTTCTAAAATCAATCAAAATACCGAAAAAATCTAGAAAAATCAGCGTCTCCGGCCGGTCAAACGAATGATCAAAAGAAAAAGATTGATGAAATCCAGGTAAAGGGCGAGGGCCCCCAGCAACGCCATTTTTTGCAGGCCTTCATGGGAACTAAACCCCATCGCATGCATCTGCTTTAGCTTTTGAGTATCATAAGCTGTCAATCCTATAAAAATAAGAATCCCGATATAGGTGATGGCCCAATAAAGCATGGGGCTTTTGAAAAACCAGTTCACGATAGAAGCGATGATAATCCCGATCAAAGCCATGACAGAGAAACTCCCCACCGAACTCAGGTCTTGCTTGGTGGTAAATCCATAAATACTTACCGCGGCAAAAGTTCCGGCCGTCACGAAAAAGGTGGAAGCAATGGAAGCAGAGGTATAGACCAGAAAAATGGAGGCAAACAGAACCCCGTTGAGTAGAGAGTAAATGCCAAAACCAAAGGTGGCGGTACCCACGCTGATTCTCATCATCGAGGAGCTAAGCCAAAAAACCAGGCCGAATTGCACCAGCACAAGGACAAGAAGCAGGCCGGGATTGCGCATAA
Organism: Candidatus Omnitrophota bacterium; assembly: GCA_016196555.1. Lineage (GTDB taxonomy): Bacteria > Omnitrophota > Omnitrophia > Omnitrophales > Aquincolibacteriaceae > JACPXK01. The sequence goes on from JACPXL010000088.1 coordinate 3,068, forward strand.
TACTCATTAAAAATTGGGGGTTAGAAGCGGTCCAAGCGGCCACCAAGCCTGTCATGGCGAGCCCTGCTGACATCCAAAAATAAACCGCTGAAAGGAAACTCCGTTCTGAAACTTGCGCTTGGGTAAGTGATAGAGAATTGTCGTTCATACGTCCTCCTATCGTCATTCTGAGGCCCGAAGGGCCGAAGAATCTAGATCCTTCACTACGTTCAGGATGACAGGTTGTTTTACGATGCCACTTTAATGCCAAAAACTAAAAATTCAGTATGAGAAACCATGCGCTGTACCGGGCGGCTTTTGCCTTCGCGCGCTAGAATTTCCCGCTGAAGCAATTCCAGAGCTTCCACTTGAATAAAACCGGCCCGTCTCAAAGTCTCCGCCATTCTTTCGATTTGATTGAAAGTGGGATTCAAACTGACAATTCTGGCGCCGGGTTTAAGCGCTTCTTTGACCACTTCGACTTCTTCCCACGGAGTCGGAATATCCAGAATGGCCGCATCAAATCCGCTTTCCGGAAAAAGCTCCCCCGACACACGCTGTTCAAAAGAAACAAAAGCCTCGAGCCCGGCACGGTTGATATTTTTCACGGCATTTTTGGGAAGGTCGGTACGGCGGTCATAAGTAAAAACCATTCCGGAAGGAGCCACCGCCTGTGCAAGCGCCATGGTGAGCGATCCAGAACCGGTGCCAACTTCCAGCACTTTGCAGCCGGAATGAATGCCGGCTTTCAGGATTAAAAAGGCGGCGTCTTTGGGATAAATAATGCCGCTTTCGCGCGAGGCCTTCATCATCAAATCTTCCATGGAAGGCTTCAAAAGATAACCCACTCCATGCTCGCAAACCACCTTCTCCCCGAAATCTTTGCCAATCCATTCATCCACCAAAAGCGGTTTGCCGCAATGAATGCCTACGCGTTTGCCCCGCGTGACTTCGACTAAATACGTAGTTTCCCCTTCAAACCATAAAAGGACAAGACTGCCTTCCTCAATATGATTAGGGGTTATGATTGCTTTATCCAGCTCTACCATTGTTTCTCCTTGGCCAATTCTAGAAGTTCCGGGAAGCCTTGTACAAGGGCATCAAGACTGAGTGATTTTAACTCATTTTCACTGGAAAATCCATGGGTGACTACAGCGATTTCAATCCCGGCGCCTCGGGCGGTTGCGACATCCACCAGGCTGTCTCCTATCATTAAAGTTTCTTCCGGACTGACACCCTCCCGCTGCATAATCTGCAAAACGGAATCCGGCGAAGGTTTTTGAGGATAACCGGAATTGCCGGCCACAATTTCGAAAAAATAATGCCCGATTTCCAGCCCCTGAAGCAAATCTTGGGAAAAGGGGTTGGGTTTATTGGTCATCACCATTTGTTTTCTGGATTTAAAATAATTCAGGATTTCAGAGGCCCCCGGATAAAGCCGGCTGTGGTCCATCATATGCTCGCCGTAATGCTTGCGATAAATTTTGGCGCCCTGCTCAATTTTCTTTTCATCGCTGGTTTTGAGGCATGAACGGATTAAATGATGAAGGCCGCGGCCGACATAGGTCCAAATTTCTTTTGGCAGAAGTTTTTCGGAGCCCATGGCTTCAAGCATGTGATTGGCGGCCCGAGCAATGTCTTCGCGGGTGTCGACGAGCGTTCCGTCCAGATCGTAAATAATGAGGCGTTTGATAAAAATGGGGATTAGGCTTTTTGAATCAAGCCCATAAGTTCGGTTTCGAGATAACCGAGGCTGAAGGGTTTAAGGATGTAATTGACGGCACCGAGTTTCTTGGCCTTGGCAATTCGGGATTCATCATTGAGCGCCGTGATCATAATGACATGAGTTTTAGGATAGTCTTTACGGACTTTTTCCAGGACTTCCAAGCCGTCCATCCCCGGCATCATCACGTCCAGGAGCACGATGTCCGGATTTTCTTTTTCCATGATCTGAAGCCCTTCCTCCCCGGTCCCTGCTCCAAAAACAATCAAGTCCCGTTCCGTAAGAAAGTCTTCCAAAAAGAGCCGCACGTCCTCTTCGTCATCAATAATAAGAATTTTTCTAGTGTCCACCATATTTTATCCGTGGGCCAAAATTATATCATAAATATGTGTCATCCCCGAAGGCTTTAATCGGGGATCAAGCCTGATTCCCGCCAACCCCACAAGGGGGCTGTTACACTGAAGCATGCGGGAATGACATTCCCTTTAATGTTTACGCTGATTGCCTCCGGAACAGCCGTCCTCATGCCAATCGTATTCCTCTTCCCGCTCATCATCGCCGCAGTGTTCGCAGCGCACAAAACGGTGGCCGTGGCGGTTCACGTCTTCGAATCCTTCGCTGGTATCAAAATTTTTACCGCAAAAATTACAAAACATAAGGGGCCTCGAATCCCAGAATTTCTTCCTGCATTTTACGGAGTTTTTCGCCAAAATCTAAAAGATTTTTTTTGTCAAACGCCAGAGTCTGCTGCCATTGATTTTTAAGAAAATAAATAATTCCTGATTTGGGCGCCGTGCCAAGGATTCTCGAAACCGCCAGCGCATAAATCTGGATCTGCAAATCATAAGCGCTTTCCGAGACTTTTTCCGGACTTCCCACCGCGGTTTTGTAATCGAGTACATGCCAACCCCCTTGTTCATCCTGAAAAAGGAGGTCCAGGACCCCATAGATCAGCCCATGCCTTTCGTTAAGCACAAAGGGAAGTTCCCGGTATACGGCCTTAGCGCTCTGGATTTTTTTAAAAACGGGACTTTGAATAAATGCCTTCAAAAAATCCATTTCTTCGCCAAAATAAATTTTGGGATTTTTGAAATCGATTTTTTCGAGCACACGATGCACCATGGTCCCAAAATCCGCCGCGGTCATATCGTTTTCTTCATCCAGCCATTCGGACTCCTTCGCATCACCCCAAGATTTGTTCGGATAACCGATTTCATAAACGCGCCGGTAAGACAGCGGATCTTTTTGATAAAGCGCATAGGCGGAGACGGGGAGGTCGATCACACGAGACGGGGTCCTTTTCTGAGAAGTCACCCGGGCTAGAATTTGCACCGCTTGATTTTCTATTTTTTCCTGCTGGGATTTTGATTTGATAAAACTCTCGACCGGCTTTGGCTTAAAATCGGAAAAAATTTCGCGCAGGATTTTCCTTTCGGCAATCGGCTGTTTTCTTCTGCCCGCCGGTAAAGAACCGTCCTCTTCATGAATAGTCAGCTTTTCAAGACATGACTGCGGCATCGCCATGACCCAATCCATCCAGGAAGACATTTCATGAAAACTTTCTTTTTCCTTTTTTCTTTCTTTTCTAACCCCGCTTAAAATCAGCCGGTTCTCGGCGCGGGTGAGTGCCACATAAAAAAGTCTTTGCCATTCTTCTCTTTCTTTACACTCAATAGCTTGATCGATCATTTCCCAACTTAGCGGCTCCTCCAGCTCCAAGGTCAACTCATTGCGGACTTTCAAAGCATAACCTCTGCCGGGTTGCGCAAGAATGGTTTTGGAATCGGAATGTTTTTTGGCCCTTCCTAAATCAGCGATAAACACCACGGGAAATTCCAGCCCTTTGGAGCCGTGAATGGATAAAAGCCGGACTACACTCCCGCTTGCCTCTGCCTCAATCTGTGCCTCTGACTCACGAACTTCGCGCGTTTCGAAACGGCGCACCGAGGCGACAAAATCCGCAGCAGAAAGCGGTTTAGTTCCTTCCATTTGCCGGGCCAAATTGATTAATTTTTTGAGATTGGCGTACTTGCGTACTCCCTGAGGGCCGGAGAGAACGGTCAATTCATAAGAAGTCTTGGCCAAAATAAGGTCTAAAAATTCCGGAAGCTTCAGACGGTCTTTGACGGCGGCCAGTTCGCTGGTCGTACGGAGGAAGAACCGGATTTTTTCTTTTTCTTGCTCAGAGATTTCTTCTATTTCTTCAAAACGTTTAAGTCCTTGATAAAGCGGCGTATGGTCGCCGCGTTTATCGTCTTCTTTGGCCAAATGAGCCATCCAGAAGAGAGTATCGTCTTTTAACTGGAAAAGGGGTGAGCGGAGGCTTGCAGCGAGCGGAATATCGGCCAGCGGATTTTCAAGAAAGGACAAAAAGCTGATCATGTCGCGAATCTCCGGCTGATGATAAAAACCGCGCCCGGAAATCACATAATAAGGGATGCCCCGGCGTTTCAGAGCCTGCTCATAAATTCCAGTATCACTCATGGCCTGAAACAAAATGGCGATGTCGCCGAAAGGGATTTTTTGGTCTTCAACCAGCTCGAGAATTTTTTCTGCCAGAATATCGGCTTCACGCATACGGCCGGCATCGGTGTCTTCATCCTCTTTGGCTTTGATCAGCAAAATCTCGGCCTTGCATTCTTTTTTTTCGTCCGTCTTGGCTTGAAGCGGCTCAAAAGAAAATTCCTCATTTTCTCCCCAAAGATTTTGGAATAATTCGTTAATGACTTGAAGGACTTTTTCTCCGGTTCGGAAATTATCTTGCAAGACAATGTTTTGACCGTGGTTGCCGTCAGCGTATTCCTTTTCTTTTGCGAGGAATAACTGCGCTTCGGCGCCGCGGAAAGCGTAAATCGACTGTTTGTAATCCCCCACAAAAAAGAGATTGTCTCCGCGTGAAAGGAATTCGATCAGTTCCAGTTGCCGCGGATTGATGTCCTGGAATTCGTCCACCATAATATGGCGGAATTTTTGCCTGTAATTTTCCAGAATTTTTGCCGCCATTTTATCTTTTTTCCTGAAAAGCCGGAGCGCCAGAATTTCTAAATCATCAAAGTCCAAGACGCCTTCCTCCTTTTTTTTCTTTTCATAGGCCTCCTCAAAAAGAAGGGCCGTTTTTTCGAACTTTTCTTTCCACGGCTTGGCCATGATTTCAATTTTTCCGGCAAGAATGGTTTTACAAAGACCGCTGACTTCACGCCAAGTTTCTTTATTTGATTTTCCGCCGCGCCGGCCAAAATCTTTTGACCATTCGCGAAAATCATTCACCGCCTGCCAATCCCAGTTTTCTATTTTTTCAAAACGTTTAAAATCGACGGCGAGTTTTTCTTCACTGTCATTACGAGGAAGCCCGGAGGGCTGACGAAGTAACCTCGCGATTGTGTCTGAGATTGCTTCGCCCCCTTCTTTGGGTGCTGGGGCTCGCAATGACAGAGACGCCGCAAAAAATTCCGTCAAAGTTTTTCCTTCATGGCGTGCCGTCCTGAAAACTTTAAGAATGCCGTCTTTGATTTTATTTTCTCCGTAAGTGCGCAGAAGCTCGAACATGTCATTGCCCTTTTGGCAATAAAGCTCGAGCACTTCTCCCGAAGCTTGTTCCTGAAGAAAATCCATTTCTTCTTCTTCGATCACTTTAAAATCGGGATCGATGCCGGCCTCGAGCGGATGTTCTTTCAGCACACGCAAAGCGAAGGAATGAATCGTGGAAATATAAGAAGATTCCAGACTGCGCAGATCCGCTTCCTGACCGAGCTCAATAAGGCGGTCGCGAATACGCTTTTTCATTTCATTCGCGGCCTTTTCGGTGAACGTGAGAGCCAGGATTTCTGTCACCGGAACATGGCCCATCACCACAAAATTCAGAAAACGCTCCACCAAAACACGGGTTTTACCCGTGCCCGCGCCTGCGGAAACTAGAATATTTTTATCGCTTGACTGGACCGCTAGTTTCTGGCTGTTCGTTAATTTTATTTCTTTCATTTTTCTCCCTTCCAAAAATTTCTGATTTAATCTCTCCGGCAATCAGCGGCACCCGCCATTTTTCGATGCGGCAGACCGGCGCATAAGAACAGTATTTGCATTCATCTTCTTTCCGGGGACGGGCGCTAATTTTCATGGCCCGTATATCCCGGACAAATTCACGGATAAATCCGGTCGATTTTTCCATCACTTCCTGGAACTCCCCATTCGTCAAAATCATTTTTTTGGCCGATAGGCCGGGGAAAAATTCCGCGCGGGAACGAAGGTAAAATCCGTTATTTTTACGGCCTTTGATAGAATAAATTTCTGCACCGGCCGGTGGAATGCCGAGCATCTTTTCGAGTACCATCAAATAAATAGGCAGCTGAAGTGCGCCGCCGGTTTTTAAATATTCCCTTTTAAATTCACGGCCGGTTTTATAATCGATCACGAGCCCCGCTTTGCCTTCGTGGTCGATGTCAATCCGGTCGACTTTCCCGCGGATTTTGAATGTCTCGCCTTTTTCCAATTCGATTTCAAGGCAAGGATATTCAGCACCGTCAACGCCGAAGCCCAATTCGAAATACCGCGGCTGTAACGGCGCTCCCGCCAGCCTTTCAAGTTCTTCACCGATGAAACGCTCGAGCGTTTCCAGTAAACTTTCATATTCGAGTTCAGATTGATATTTTTTTTCATTGATAAACGGGTTTTCCCGCAGGGCTTCGTCCAGGTACGGGGTAATTTTTTTGCGAAGGGCTTCCGTGTTTTTGAAATTGACGGACTGCTTGCTCCACTCCTTAAAAAATTCTTCCAGCACTTGATGAAGAATAGTGCCGCGCGTTTTAGAGCTTTCATCTTCTTCGGGATCAAAGAGTTTGAGCCCGCGGCCGGCAAAATATTTAAAGGGACAACCGGCATATTGTTCAAGCGAAGTGGGGCTGAGTTCGAGCGCCAGAAAAGCCGGCGTTTCGGCAATGCGCGCATCGTTTAATTCTTCTCGGATTTCGTTGAAAGCCCGGACGAGTTTTTTGCGGCTTCTTTCTTTTTTGAGAAGCTCATTGACAAGGTAAAGCAAAAGAGGCTCTTTTTGAGTGTTCTCTTTATCCGGGTTCCAAAGCTCCCCCATGACACTCATTTCCAATTCGCGGTCCGTGATCACATGATCAAGTTCGGGATAAGGCCGGGCCAGCGTTTGTTTTTTGGGCTCAAGTGAACCGTCGAACAGGGCCCTTATTTCGGAAACATACCAGGAGGGGAGCGCTTCGCGGCCTTCAAGATCAAGCCGCGGATAAGTGAGCACCAATTTTTCACGCGCGCGCGTAATCGCCAGATAAAAAAGATATTTTTCTATGTTCTGCCGGGGCAAACGCTCTTTTAAAAGCTCCTCGCTGCGCACTTCATTAAAAAGCCTGCGCTCCCAATCGGAAAGCACGGGATCTTCTTTGATTTGCACCGGAAATTTTTTCTCAAGAAGGCCGGCGACAAAAACTACCCGGTATTCTTTTTGACGGGCAAGCGACGCATCGTAAACCTGCACTTTGTTTTTGTCTTTTTCGGGAAGCGAATAAAGATCGAGGTCCACCAAACGAAAAAAACGGTCGGCAAATTGGTCAAAGGTGATTTCCCCCTTTAAAGAAAAACCGATTTCATCGAGAATGGCCTCAAATCGTTTGTAGCTTGCGCCGTCGCGGCGGACATATTCTTCGAGAGAATCCACCATTTGAAAAATTCCCAGGACCTTCACAACGGCATCCACCATGGTTTTCTTGATTTCTGAAAATGTTTTGGCCGCGCGCAGAGTATCTTCCAATTTCGCCAACACCTCCATGGCAGGCCCGCCTTCGGATAGCCAGTTTTCACGGCCACGGAAAATTCCTTTCGCCATGGCACGATGCTCAAGCTCATGCGCCCAGCTATTTTCTTTTTTCTCATTCCCTAAAAAAAGAACGTAGGAAGATTTTAAGAATTGCATTAAATCCGCGCGCTTCCAATCATTCTGAAAAATTTTGAGAAGGCGCGTGATAATTTGAAGCATGGGAGAAAATCCAAGCCGTTCGCGCTCGTGAATTTCCACGGGGATTTGATAGCGGCCAAAAACCGAGCGGATCACACTTTCATAATCTCCGATTTGACGGAAGAGAATGGCAAAATTACTAAAACGATAATCGCCGGACTGATGAATGGTTTCAACAGAACGGGCAATCATTTCAACTTCCCCTTCCATGCCTACCGCCTCGAAAATCATGACGGCTTCTCCGGGCGAAGGTTTGGTTTTAGGTTTGGGGGAAATGAAAAGATTTTTTTCTAAATATGAGATTGCTTCGTCGGACTCCGTCCTCCTCGCAATGACAGCAACCTTGTCATTGCGAGCCCCAACGCCCAAATGTTGGGGCGAAGCAATCTCGTTTTTAAACCCTATGGTTGCCAGCACCTTTTTCGTCGGCTGAAGCACTTCGAACAAATCTTCACGTCCGGGGCGCGGGTCCGCCGTAAGCGTAATCGTAATTTCATCTGCGGATCCGGAAATATCTTTTAAAATCGCCAGCTGCAGCACAGAAAAATCAAAAAATCCGTCCAGCCAGATTTGTTTGAACCGTTTTGTTTTTTTCTGTTTCAAATAAAGCGACAAAATATCCTGCTCATCTTTGAGCTCCCTTTGTTTCAAACCATTTTCATAAGCTTCATAAATCGCGGCGAGCGCTTCGTACTTGGCGGCGAAATCCGCCTCGAGATTTTTAAGCGCGTTCATGCGCTCGCGGAAAATCGCCGGCGTAATCATGGATTCTTTGAGCTCAGAAATAAAAGAAAGCATCAGATGAAGGAACCCCGTGCTCTGCTGTGTCTGGCGGAAAATTTCCCAGGAATTTTTCTCGAAAATTTCGCGTACGATGAGAAATTTGGTGACGCTCGAAGCCAAACCTTCCTTGCCAAGGCCCAGCACTTCTTCCACAAAACGGGAAAGCGTGGTCACGCGGCGGTGGAAAAATCCAGGAATACCGCGCTGAAGCATCACGGTGATAATACGCTCGGTGTGTTCAGCGGACGGAAGCAGGAAAAAAAAGTCGTCTGCGAGGGGGTCTTTGGAAGTTTTCAGGGCGTGTTCGAAGGCTTCGAGAAGTTGATAAGTTTTGCCGGCGCCGGCCGGGCCGATAAGAAGTGTTTTACTCATTCATGGTAAACCGCACTGCTATTTTCCGTTTCCCATAAAGTGACCTTGGAAACGGGGATCCTCCTTTTTCTGGCTTCTTCAAAAATCATACGGGCAAGGACTTCCGCGGTAGGATTTTCCTTGGTGAGAACAATCGGCTCTCCTTCATTTTGAAGCACGGCCACAAGCGGGTCTTTTTCGCAAAGAATCATTTTATGGTCAAGCGTTTCGTCAATCCAATGGCCGATGGCTTCGCGGATTTTGTAAAAATCCATGACCATGCCGAGCCCGTCAAGCTTTTCAGAGGAAAGTTCGATTTCTACCCGCGCATTGTGGCCATGCAGATTAATGCATTTCCCAGGATGATTCATCAGCCTGTGCCCATAACTAAAATGAATTTTCCGCACGACTCGATACATATCAGCTGATTAACGCTCCCCCTTCTACAGGAATCAAGGCGCCGGTCATATAATCACTTTCCGCCAGAAATGCCACGGCCCCGGCGATATCTTTCGGAGTCCCGAAACGTTTCAAAAGTGTTTTCGATTCCGCAGCTTTTTTTGCGGCCGCGGTCATTCCGCCGGCCGGAGGGAGAATCGGCCCGGGCATCACGGCGTTGACCTGAATATCCGGTGCTAAATTCTTGGCCAAGCCTTGGGTCATAGAAATAATTCCCGCTTTTGAAATCACGTACGGCAGAAAGCGCGCATTGGGACGAAGCCCTGTCCAATCGGCGAGATTAATGATTTTTCCGCTTTTTTGTTTAAGCATCCTCACCCCAATTTCTTGGGAAAGAAAAAATGGGGCTTTGAGATTGACCGTGAGGAAATTATCCCAATCTTTTCCCGTGATTTTCCCGAACGGCGTGGGATAAAAAATGGCGGCATTGTTGACGAGAACATCGACACGTCCGGCCGTTTTGTAAACTTCGCGCACAAATTTCTGAATCCGTTGAGAAAGGGATTTTTTCGCATCCCCGAATTCAGCCTGCACTAAAAACGCCTGCCGCCCGATTTGTTCAATTTGAGCTTGCAGTAAAACCGCCGGTTTTTTGGAATGATTGTAATGGATGACAATATCTGCGCCGCGGCCAGCCAGCTCCAGGGCAATTTCCCTGCCGATTCTCTGCCCCGCCCCCGTCACCACCGCCGTTTTTCCCGCAAGTTTCATAGAGGCATGATAGGGGTTTATTGCAGGAGGGTCAAGTCACCAAAAACATTTTTTCAAATCGTGAAATATTTGTGGTCTAGCACCAACTCGTTGGGGGAAAATCGTTTCCAAATCTTCGGTAAAATAGCCACTCAATCCACTTAAAACATCTTCTGCAAAAGATTTCCCACTTAATGAATGATTAGTTTCATATTGTTTTTCCAAATGCATTTTAAATTGAGCGATTGGCAACGGAGTAATGATATAGATTTTTAATCCACTATTTTTTATTGCTTCTCTTATTATTTCGTTTAAGTGATCATCCCCAAACCCATATCCAATTATTAATAATTTTTGATCTCGTTGGGCAAGAGCCTCTTTAAATATTTCTAGATACCATTTGAACAATGGGTGCTTTTCAATAGAGTTTTTCTTTTTAAAACCGACGATTGCTAAATGCTGCTTGTCGTCCCTTTTCCAATTGAAAGCTCCGTGAAGCTTTATGTAAAATGAGTGCCCTTGGGAGAAATGTTTTTCTTTTTGTTCTTCTGTAATGGGTTTTTCTGATATGATTTTATACTCTTCAGAAGCTAAAGGCTGATTCTTATGTATATGATCACCTATAGCAGGTTCATTGAGACCCAAATGTAAAAAAATGCAAACATGATCATAATAATACCTTTCGATAAATACATCTTGATTCAATGTAAAGATAACTCCTTTTTCCATTCTATCGCCAGAAAATCCAACCAAAAATTCATTTAATTTTTCGATATCAACCCGTCGACTTGATTCAACCTGAAGATTATTAATAATGGATTGATCCATATTGTAATAAGCCTCAATAAGAGCTGCGGTAAAATCAGATTTTAAATCTACGCTTAAAGAAGAATTGTCGAGAACCTGCTGATAGGCTGCCTCATAATTAAAGTTGCAATTAGAAATAAGCAATTTTCTCAATTGTTCGTGTTTTTGTATTTTGGGATTATTAAAGATCTGAGCCCACATATCTTGACCCAAAAATCCTCCGAAATTTTTAGTAAATCCAGCACCTGTCAACAAAATGTGTTTTTTAAAGACGGTCATTAAGCCTCCACAACCGTAGTTGAGCCGTTTTCGGTAAGGTCGCGATTGAGGTAGCGACCGTCAACGAAGAGATCGGCGAGGTAGCGGTCGTATTTGTCCGACTTGACGGTGCGGATTAAGATGGGTTCGCCGGTTCTGCTAAGGAGTTTCTTTTCGAGAAAAGATTTAGCTTCTTTTCCCTCACGGCTTTCGATTTCCGGAGCGTCAAGCCCACGCAGGCGCAGGGTTTGAAAAGTGGAGATCCCAAAGCCGAGGTCAATCAGCGCTTTGAAGGTGTCGCCGTCAATGACTTCAAAAACATAGGCCTCGTAAGTGTAAAGAGAATCCGTCCCCGCCTCCTCTCAGTTTCACAACCCTGTACCTGCGGAAGGGGTACCTAGTGTACCTAGTAACCTAATAAAAAGTTTTCAAAAAACCGGAAGTCTCACCGTAAGAAAGCTGTCCGGAAGCCGTTTTCTTTCCCAAGTGCGCATAAGTAATGAGCGAACCAAGCGCCGGGAAAAATACCCGCGACAATCTTCCATGAGGTCCCATGGCAATGGTGATTAAATTAAGCGGCGCATTTTCCACCGTAAATTTCGCCAGGGTCTGCACATCTTTCTGCCGCTTTGCCAAGGCGGCAATCTTGACAATATCGGCACCCGCGGTTTTGGCTTTCTTAGCAATACGGCTTAAGGTTTTAAGACCGGGGGTTTTGTCAAAATTATGATAAGAAACAATCACCGTTATTTTTGCTTTGCGGGCCAGTTTAATTACTTTTGAAAGAATTTGCTTGGAAGAAAGTTCAATATCTAGGGCGTCGACTTTTCCGCTAACCCCCCGGAATAATTCCAGCCGTGCCGCCTCGGACAAATTCCATTTTCCGCCTTCGCGCTTAGACCTTATCGTGGCAATCGTGGGAAATTGTCTGAATTTTGAAATTTCCTTCAGCACATGACGGGACTCGAAACTGGAATAATGATCAATGCGAAGCTCGGCAATATCGAGGCCCGCACGTTTGGCCTGGCGTAAAATACGGCCGGCAGCATGATCTTTAAACGGAACCGCAATGCGCGGCGTCACGCCCAAAACTAATTTTCCGATTTTAAGCATGGGCAAAATTATATCAGGGAAAAGAAGATCCTAATAGCTGGTTTCTTGCCAGGACTTGAGGGTCACGCCGCTCGCGGAGGCCCCGCCGTTTTTGAGGGCTTCGTCAAAATGAACTTTTCCATTGCCGGACTGATGATAGTCTTTGGCAATCACCGCTCCGTGAATATCACCGTTGCCCGTGTTGCTCACTTGCGATTTGGGCGCGTAAAGCGCGCCGTGAAAATTTGCATTTCCCGAAAAGCTCACGGAACCGGTGCCTGTCACATAAATCCTTAAATTGGGAGGAAGATTGTCCTGCGTGGCAAATCCATTGCCGGCGATTTTCACGGTGCCGTCCACATAAATCTCCACCGGCCCGAGAGCTTGAATCTGCGCATTTCCGGTAATACTGAGCGAACTGACTCGATGAATTCCCTCGGGCAGAAGATAAGTGCTGTTTCCACTGAGCGAAAGAGCTCCCTCCGAAGCTGCGCTTGAAGTTTTGGACGCATAATCGATGGCAGACGGCAGGGCCGATTTTGTCCCGGTAATCGCAGAATTTCCGGACATCACAATCACATTGTCGGGATTTCCGTTCGGCCCCACAAAGGCGTCGCCTTTTACCTGCACATTGCCGGACATCATGACCGTGTGAGCCCCTGCATTATTGGTTCCAATATCGCCGTTAGTACCCGGGCTACTTGGATTGTAAGGGGCCGCCCGCGAATCAAAACTATCGGTCACGGCATTGCCGCTCATTTGAATTCCGTTTGAGGCAAACACGGCATAGTCAAAACTCACAGAATTGTTAAGCTGAACATAAGACATCAGTGTTTTTGACTGATACCCTCTGAGCGCGGAGCTGCTTCCCGGCGCTTCGCCGACGGAACGAATGAGACGCATATCGGCACTTGCCGGCTGAGTCAGCCCCGTACAAGCCGGCGGACATACCACCACCGTGTAACCAGCTTGAGTATTTGTGCTATTCAGGGTGACAAAACCCGTGGTCCCCTCATAATTGGGATTGGTTGCGAGCTGAGCCATGGCTTGGTCGAGCCCCGACTCGGCCATGTGAAAGGCCGCCACACGGTTTTTATACCGTTCGGAATTGTCTAAAAAGACGACGCCGCGCGAAAAAAGGGCCAAAGAGAAAATAGAAAGAATGCTGATAAAAAGGTAGGAGGTAATTAAAATAAAGCCACGCTTCCCGTCAAGTATCATTTTCAATGATTTCAGCAATCCCTTTTTCATGAATAATTTTCTCCCGTCAAATTTTCCTGCCAGGAGATAACCTGCACTTGATTGCCGACATTGACTCCGATGTCCAGGTCGCTCAAAGCCTCGTCATAATGAAATTCAGAGTGGCCGCTTTGTTTGAAATTATCCGCGACAATGGCGCCGTGCACCACGGCCGTATTGCTGAGCTGGACAATCGAGTCAGGGGCGTAAAGGGCCCCGTAAAAAGCCAAGCTATTACTGGAAAAATCCACTGCCCCGCCGCCGGCCATATTGACAATAAAATTGCTGGCTTTGTTGCTGTCCACGGCAACATTGCCAAGCCCGCTGATTTTGAAATTGCCGGTCACATAAATTTTGACCGGACCGGTAATAGTCAAAGTCGCGTTCCCTTTAATATCAATGGCGTCGTAAACATACGTGCCGCC
>JACPXL010000010.1 GCA_016196555.1 Candidatus Omnitrophota bacterium
CGCATCTTCATAAAAATCGATGGCTGTTTTAACTTCCGCCCGGGCAGCTAAAAGAACAGCTTCGATACGGTTGAGATTGACGATTTGATCCTGATTTTTGGCGGCCTCGAGCACGGCCTTCCAAGCAGCGAGGGATTGACGCATGTTTTCAAGAACTTCGGCGCGCTGGTTGAGCGCATCGGCATCCTGAGCCGCGGCGGAGGTTTGATCAAAACGAGTCAGCAGGGTTTCCAAACCTTTAAGATGTTCGATGACCGCATCAGCGTTCAGCGCGGCATTTGATTTTTCCTGGCTCAACCGGGCAAAATCAGATGAATGGATGCTCTTTGCATCAAGGGCTGATCGCAGCAATGTTTCCGCGACCAAAGCCGTCCCGGCTGTAAGCGAAGCAGCAAAACGGCTCATGGCGTCTTCACGATCATTTTGGGCTTGAGTATTTTTATCATTTTGCTCAAGCTGCTGCACGAGTCCCGGCAATTCATAAATTTTCAAATGTTCTCCGTAAAGGTCAACTAAACGAAGTCTTTCTTTGGCCATGTCTAAATCCAGCGGAACTTCCGGAGTGTCGAGTTTTTTGCGTTCGCTGTTAAACCAAGCAGAAAGTGAGTTGATGAGCGCCTGAATTTTGCGGGCGTCCGCCAGCGAGACAGATCCGGCTTTGAGCATTTGCCGGATGGCCTCTCCCCGATTCGCTGCCCAGGAGAAGGGTGAAGAATTCCAATCAGCATTTTCACTTTGAATTTTTTCAAGGCGCTGGCTGATTAAAGTCTCGGAGAGACGGGTTTCATCCAAAAGTCTGGCCAAAGCATCCCGCTGCGGGAAATAATCGGCCTGAGTGGTGACATTTTCATCCGAGATTGCCTTCAGGAGCATCATGCGGCTTTCAAGTGTCTGCTTGAAGCCGGACGCCAATTCTTTAAGCCCTTTAAGTAAGTCCGTATTTTCAGCTTTGTTGGACATCGCAAGAACCAAACGGCTCGCCGCCGCCACCGCCAAAGAATCCGTCAACAGCGCACTTCCTCGTGTAGCACGAATCAGATTGGCATAAACCACTGCAACGGCCTGACGAATTTCATCTTGGAGCAAATCACCGTCCGCAGTCGCTTGGAATGACTCGGCAATCGTTTGCATGGCACGAAGCTCGGCGGTTGTGGCCGTGGCCGATGAAGACATCGATTTGAGGGAAGATAAAATTCCTGCAATCGCTTGTAAACGCAGCGCCGTCCCGTCGAAAGCATTGAGGTCCACGGACAAGCCTTGAGCGCGTGATTCCATTTCCGCAATGGCGGCCTGAATGCGGGATTGATAATCGCGCACGGCGGCTAAATTCTGATTCATCTTCACCGTGTCCGTGCCCGGCAGCGTAAGCGCTTGCGCGAGTTCCGTTTCCAGAAGATTGACGGAAGCTTTCAAAATTCCCGCCGATTCATACAGACGGCGAAGCTGGACCGCATCCGTAGTCGCTTTTGATAATTGATTGAGGATTTGAATTCGGTCCAGATAATCCTGCGCGGTTTCGACAGAATCCTGGCCTTTTTGTGAGACAAGACGTTCTTTGAGAAGTTCAGCCTGCAGATTTTCATAAGCCGCTGTCCCGGCTGACAGAAATGCTTGGGGTTTTCCCGCCAAATCGCTGAACGCATCGGCCAAAAGATGGACATTAACCAGCTGATCGGCTTCCCGCGCCACCTGCCCCATTTGTTCCAGCCATTCGGAAAGTATTCCCAAAAGCTGAGTGCGGTTGAGAAGTGACGACTCCACGCGTATGGCCTGTGTAAATGCATCGGCCTGTTGATTCATGCCTCTGAGAATATTCATTTTTTCTTCGAGCAATTTGGCGCCGCGTGACAACGTGGAAATATCAGCGAGCAAGCGTGTCTGCTCCGCATCCTTATTTCCCATTTCTGCCAATTGAATGGCCCAGGCATTCCACCACGCCATTTCTTCGAGTGATTTTGCCTTTTTCATTTCAGCGGCAATTTGTTTCATCGCTTCGCGGCCGGACTGCGCACGCGCGGCGATGTCTTCTGCCTGACGGGTGATATTTTTTTGAGTCAGAGATGTTGTGAGGTCACTGGACACCGCCGTTTGGAGCCGTGTCAAATCAATCGAAATATTTTCGGCGGTTTTAAGCGAGTCTTCGACTTGCAGAATGACGGATTTTAAAGATTCCAACGAAGGATTTTTTGAAAGCTGGACGATTAATTCCGAATGGAGTAAATTCCCGCGCTGCAGCATGCGGTTTGCCTGATCGGCAAAGAATCTCAGGTCCTGATCCAGATCAACTTGATCCGCATAGGCGTCAAAGACGGCGCTGGACATTTGCTTGAGGTCGGCGACTCCGCCGGTCACCCAAACACGATTGCCAAGCACAATATGAACATCATCCAGCCCGGTTTTTGCCGCATAACTGACAATCAAAGCCTGCACCGCAGCAGAATCCGTCAAATTGAGAGCAATGCTAACCACTTGAATCAGCGAAGATCCGCCGATATAGGCGTCGAAAGCTTGTTTTAATTCTTCACGATTTAAGGCGCGTCCTCTCTTTTCAAAAGACATACCATTCAAGAGCGTCGTGAGAGCGCCGAGGACCGCGACAGAAAGGGCCGAAGCAAAAACTTGTTTGAGAGAATCCACAATGGCGGCGGCTTCTTCTCCTGCCGCTTTTGCGCCGTCCGTAGAAACCTGCGCATTGCGAAGCGCGTCATGAATTTTGGCCGATGCTTCCCTGATAGCGGCGATGTTTTTCTCGACATCCGCAACCGCATCGGCAGTCACCTGATTTTTGGGATTAGCGGCTGCCAAACTCTGCAGCTGAATTCTCTTGGCTTCCAGGCTGCCCAAGAGCGAGCGCATTTGTTCATCCAAAAACTCGATGAGCAGCAGGGCTTCTGTAGAAACTCCGGCTTCTTTATTCATTAATATTGCGGCCGATGCACCACTTTGGACAATGCCGCGGATTTCAATGGCCTTTGTTTCGAGTTCTGCAACTTCATCTCGAAGCGCCGTAATTTCTGCGACTCTGGCCCGTGCCGCTTCTAGAGTCTCCGCGTAACGGCTGTCACTGCCCGCCATTTCTTCGATACGACCGAGCAGCATTTCAGCCTGAGCGGTCAGAATTTTTAAATCTTCGGCGCTGTTTGTGTTTTGCGCCTGCTCTTTAACCGAAGAAAGAGTCGTGAGTTGATTCAGAATTTGTTCACTCGCCGCAAGCGGGACGGCCGGAGCATTTTTAAGCGCCGTCAGAATTGATTCTAAGTCATTTCCAATTGACAGAATTTGATTGATCAAAAGTTCAGTTGAGGTTTTAAGATTTTCACCTTCGCTCGGGCTGAGCAGCATGCCCGCAATATTCTTGGCCATTTCATATAATCTGCGGGTTTCATCTTCAATCTGACGGGCCGTCTGGACCATGCCTTCGATTTGTTCGATTCGCGTTTCTTGCATCGCACGGTCAGAGAGGGCCTGCATCAAACTGAGCTGCTGACTGAGTAAAGCGGAAGGATCAGTTCCCCAGAGGAAGAAAATCGCATCTAAATCAAGGGCGTTCACAAGGCGGTCACCGTTGATATCGTATTGCCCGAGAGCTTGCACCGCTTCGATGATTCGATTGACGTCGGAAGAATCAAGAATGTAATTTTTAAGAACATCGGCGCGCAGAACATCTTCGCTCGTGACCTTCAGATTGGCCGCTTCCACAATTTTGGAAAGCTGCTTGAGGTCCTGATTATCGATGCGGCCGTCACCGTTGATGTCCGCTCGCTGCATTCCCTGCATGGCCGAAAGAAGCGCGGTTTGGTCGCTCGCGTCGATAACGCCGTCGCCATTCACATCGGCGCGCCCAACTTGGCTGGAGGCAATGCCCCATGGAGCAAGCTGCGAAAGCCGCAAAATATCCTGCGCATCGACAAGGCCTTCTCCAGTCAAATCAAGTGAGCGGGACTGCATGGATTGCAGGGCCGACAAATCTCCGCTATCCACCACGCTGTCACCGGTAAAATCAGCCGCTCGCAGCACATCGAGCGTAATGGCCCTAAACATCGTACTTCCATCGGCAAGATGGGCCGTATATCCCGCCTGCTGGATCTCCAAAGCGCTCCGCACGGCGGTCACATCTTTATCATCCACTTTTTTATCGCCGGTAACATCGCGGTAGAACGGCAAATAAGTTCCGAAGAGATCGACATCGCTTTGATCAAAAAATCCATCGCCGTTGATATCCGACTGCTGCAAGTCGGTGCTGGTAATCGTATAGCCAAGGCGTTGATGGCGTATCATTTTTTCAAGAAGGGTCACATCCGCGGCGTCCACATCGCCGTCGGTGTCCGCGTCAAAAGCCACATAATCCCGTATGGCCGCTTCGAAATCTGCCAAGTCCCTGTCGTCGACTTTTCCATCTTTATTGATATCGAATTTCATGTCATAGGCCAGACCTTGACTGAGACCATAAGAAGCGATTTCCTTAATTTCAAAGAAACGGCTCAAATCTTTGGAGTCTGTTTTGCCGTCACCATTAATGTCCGGCAGCTGATGACGCGCCGTAGCAAGCTTCTCATTAAGATAAGTTTCGAGCTCGGTGCGATTGCGCACATTCACACCCGCTTGCTCCAATTCCCCAAGCTGCACAATGCCGGTTTCAGGGGCGGATTGCGAAGAGAGCCAATCGCGGATTTGATTGATCTTGTCCATATCAGCGCCGGTGACAGTCCCGCTCGCATCCGTATCCAAAACCTGCCGGTTTTGATAAATCAATTGGAAGAGGTCCAGATCGCGGCTGTCAATGACGCCGTCTTTATTGGCATCGCCCGAAACTTTTTCCGCATCGGTCAGCTTAAGACTGTCTCCAAAAAGAATGTCCGACATGCGGGCTTGATCTTTTTGATCGACCACGCCGTCATGGTTGAGATCGAATAAATTATAAGATTTGCCGTCAATCTCCCACTGCTTAGTCAGCGTTTCATAAATCTTGAGATCGGCCTGATCAACCGCACCGTCCTGATTGATATCCGCACGGCCAAATTGCTCAGCCGTCAAAGTCAGTCCTAAATCATAGAATTGCTTGGCCTTATCAAAAGCCGCGAGCTCATCAGCAAGAGAAACTTTGCCGTCAAAATTCAAATCAACGCTCGAGAGATTGTTCAAGGTACGGCGCATGGCTGTGAAATCTTCGCTGTCAATCGTGCCGTTGTGATCGACGTCAGCACGCTCTGTTTCAGCCGGACGGACATTCAGCAGGCGTTTGCGGTCAAGGGCCCGAATGGAGGCCACGTCATTAAAATCAGTCGCGCCATCACCGTTAATATCTGACTGATCCGCGGCAGCTTTGGCATCCTCGATCAATTTCCAATCGGCTTCATTCACTTTTCCGTCATGATTGAGATCCGCTTTTTCATAATCACGGATTTGGGCGATTTCTCCGCGGCGGGAAGCATTCAGCATCGCTTGAATAAGTTCGAGGTCGCGCTGATCCCCTACGCCATCCTTATTGATATCAATTTGAGAAGAAAACTCGGTCCCCGGCAAATGCACTGTGAGTCCGCCCGGCAAATTAAATCCTTCTTCGCCCGCGTCCCCATATCCGCCGGAAGACTGCTCACCTTCCGAAGCATTCGGGCCGCGGTACTGAACGACCGTGTCATGATCTACCATCCCGTTATCAATCAAGGACTGAAGCAATGTCTGAGCATCCATGCGGTCAAACTGGCCGTCACGATTGATATCGAGATCGAAGGATTCCACAAAATGGGCGTCACGAATGGTATAAGTCCGGTCATTTATGACGACTTTGCGTTTGTCCGCATTGTCCACGGTGTTCTTAAAGAAAATATTGTCAAATTGAGCGGCCGTATTCAAATTGGAAAGAACGATTTTCCCGGGTTCGCCGAACAAATAATGATCTTCGGCGCTGATCACGACTTTATCATTCACGCCGACTTGAATTTTTCCGGCACGCACGCTGACTCGAAGGCGATAGGTATCGTCATGGTTGAAGACGAAGGGAAATGCGACAGGCTCGGACAATTTAATTTCAATACCATTGATCACTTTATAGAGGCCGACCCATACTTTTCCATCTTCCAACAAAATTCGGGCCGCATAATGATTGTTGGAATCGCGGTATTGGAAGAGAACCGATCCTTCCCATTCACGCTGCTGAGGCTCTTGCCCAGCACCCATTTCCATTTCCTCCGATTCAGTTTGCTCGCCGGAAATTTGTTCGAATGTCATATCAAGCGCCAAATCAAAATCACCTTCCGCTTGATTGACGAGGCCGGTTTGAGCCAGTGAACGCGCCGGCTGTTTCGCTGACTCGGCTTGCCCGCCGACCAATTGCCATGTCCCGCGCTCCACATTCCAATCTTGCGGTTTTTTGTCTTTGGTAAAATCAATAGCGGCTTCATTCCAAAGCTTGTCGGCACTGCTGACAATCACTTGACCGTCCGCTGAAGTAAACTCAAGCGTATAATTTTCCTGATTGTAACGGACCTTGTACTCTTTGCCGTCCAGTTCAATCACTTGATCATAAAGCGGGGTGCTTTCTTTTTCATAAAGCTCAGTCAAAGTCACGGTGCCGGTGAAAAGATTGGACGTCACATTAAATTCGCGGCCGCGAATCGTTACGCGTCCGGAAGCAGGATTGCTGAGGAAACTTTGCGTGCCGTCAAAGAATGTATAAGAACCGTCTTTATTGACGCGCACGTTATAAACAGTACCTTCGATTTTAATCCGCTGATCAGCAAGGCGGGAACTGCGCAGAAAATCTTTGTCCATCATGAGCCGGCCTTTGACCGGATCAAAATTGATAATCAACTGCTGGCCGTCGACTAAAGCGGTGTTCGTGGCCGGGTCCACCCATTGCCCGTTGATTTTCAGTTCACCCGTACGCTGATCATAGGCCCAATCATAGGAAACAATCTGGCCGCCTTTTTTAAATTGAATCGTTCCCGCACTGGCACCAGCTGAAGCTTGCGTGCTTGACCGCTCCCGTTTTTCCTCCAGATAAATTCCGCCGCGTTCATAATCGCGGAAAATATTGAAGGCGATATTATCAATGGTAACCGTCGCAATAGCATTGGCCGCAGCACCGTCTGACTCCGATTCTTCAGCGCTGCCTCCTTCCGGCCGCGCAATTCTCGTGCTGGTGAAAGTTTGGCCGGTCTTTTCATGTTTGAAATTGAAGCTGCCGTCCAGATTTTTGAAAACGAGATAAGAATCATCAAGCCCAAGCGGAGTCTGCTGCTCTTCATCTTGAGAATGAGCAATGAAAAGGTCGCGCATATCAGCCTGCGCAAAAATTTCGGACAGGTTTTTCGAATTGGCCTTTTGGATGCGAATCACTTGATCCGCCACCACTTCGCTCGTGGCGTGGTGCTGGACCAGGTGAATCCGGCCGGTGCTCGGGTTTTCGACAATGTCGTAAACCGTCCCTTCCAATTCGACGCGTTTAGTATCGAGATCAGAACGTTTTTCAAGGCCGGATTTGATAAAGGTGTAAGTGCGGTCGAGATTATTAATCACCCGGTATTCGATTCCGCTCACTGCAAGAATTTGATCTGCCTTTTTACGGCTGGCCATGATGGATTCAAACAGCGCTGCCCGGCGCGTGGCAGGATCTTTCGTGAGGATAAAGGTCTTACCCTCCAGCACCACTTTATCTTCAAAATCGCTGCGCACTTCCGTACCATCCAGAGCGCGGAAAAGGTAAAGATTATGTTCCTGGGCAAGTACGTCATATTCTTTTCCGTTTACGAGAATGACAAAGTCGGCCTGATGAACACTGCGATGCGCTGCGTTCTTTTGTTCGCGAAGCTCGATCGAACCGTCCTGATTTTCATAAATGTCATAAACCTTGCTGTTAATTTCAATCATATTAATTCCCTGATAGGCCGTATAGGTTTTATCTCCCGTTGTCATGACATAAGCACCTTGCGGGTTCTTATTGACCACATAGCGAACGCCATCGAGATTAATCGCTTCAATGCCGATGTTTTCGCTCTTGATTCCTTCGTCAGTTTCGAGACGGTATTCTTTGGCCGGCATGGCATCGCGCGCTGAATAAGTGAGATATCTCGAAATAATCTCCACATCCTGCTGATCAATCACACCATCTTCATTCACATCCCGATAAGCGGCAATTGCTCCGGCAAGCTGACGCCAATCCTGCTCATCCACATGGCCGTCCTGATTAATGTCGGCCCGTGACATTTCAAGCGGGCTCAAGAGATTGTGCTGCTTGATTTCATTGGCGGCCCTTTGAAGGGAAATTAAATCGCCGAAATCAAAGAGGCCGCTGGCGTCATAATCGGCCTTGATCCGAACGTTATTGTAATTGCGGATGGCGTCATTGAGCGACGAGACATCCTTACCATCAATCACTGAATTATGGTCGATATCCGCTTTTTGGATTTCACGCTGAGTCACATTGAGCGCAAGGGCTTCGATCATTTCTTTGATCCGCGCTTCATCGTCGCCTAATTTGCCGTTGCCATTCACATCGAGATTGCCGTTAAGGGCAGTGGTCAAATCCCCAACGTCTTTATGATCGACGACCCCGTCTGCATTAATATCGAGCTTGGCATATTCTTTCGGCTGGACCACAATCCCCTGCGCTTGAGCGTCTTGGATTTTTCTTAAAATATCCTCAAACCAGACAAGATCTCCTTCATCCGTTTTACCGTCCCTATCCAAATCATAACGATTCTGCACAACCAAATTCAGATCATTGGCATCTTTAAAATTAATTTCGCCGTCTTTATTGATATCGACTCCAAGAAAATCTTCAGCGGTGAGACGGCCGTCCGGCTGGCCGGCGGGAGAAACGTCCCGGATTTGGGGCGTCAAATCGATAATTTTATTGAGGTCCGCCACATCCTTGTCATCAACAATGCCGTCCCGATTGACGTCTTTATAATTTCCTAATAAATCTTTTAGAAGATCGCCGTCCGCCGAGTTGAAAACACCGTCTCCATTCAGATCAGCACGGCGCATAATCTCAGGCTCAAGCAGACGTTTTTTATTGAGTTCTTTGAGATCGTAAACCGTGGGTCCAATGCGAATGGTGGATGTCGCGGCATCTTCGAAATAACGGATCTTACCGTCATCGAGATAGAAAGTTTGATTGACCGGGTTGCGTCCTACGGTATATTCTTTTCCATCCAGCAGAATTTTAAAATTCTCATCCGAATTTGTTTTTAGCGTCACTTCGGTGAGCGTGATGCGATTGCTTTCCACATCATCGGTAATCTCATAATCCAATTCCCCTAACTTTACGATCAGAGTCGAAACCCCGTTGATTTCCTCCCAGCGTGAAAAACCATGGATTTGTGTCGCAGATTCATAAACATCATAAGAACCGTCCTGTACACGGGTAATCCAATAAGTGTGTCCGTTAATCTGGACCACTACATCCGCGCGCTGCACACTTTGAATAACCGGTGTCGCCAGCGTCCAGCGGCCTGAGACAGAATCGCGTATGATTTGCGCGCGAAGATCACCCAGTTGAACAAGTCCGGTTGTCGCATCGGCCACATATTCATGGGCCCCGTCCGTAAGCGTGATACTGCCATTCATATTCTCGACCAATTGATAAAGCGTTCCGCTCACATAAAGCACTTCATCCGTGATCGTGCGGGAACTTTCCCGGCCAATTCGCGAAAGGCGGATTCGTCCATTTTCGCGGACGATCGCATAAACCAAATCTCCGATTTGAAGATTCGGGCTGCCAAACGCGGCATGAAATTTGGCATTATCCGACAGACGGGTTAAATCAAGACCTTGGGACGTGTCATCAATTAAATAAGTTTGTCCGTCTAAGGCAAGGGCTCCTGCCGTACTCGGACTGCTGATTTGAGGACCACGCTTGAGGGAATATTTTCCATTGGCCTGCGTAATCAAATAATCCTGATCGAGAATTTGAATGGACTGGACCTGCGCATCGCTTGTGAAACTTTCGCCCGTTTCTGGACGACTCACAACCAACCGGCCGTCCTGACTCAGCGAAACAAACCATGTTTTTCCGTCAAGATCAATGGTTTGTAAATAGGGTTGGTCAGCATCGATGAGCGTGACCGTATCCGCGCTGCGTTCGATGCGGTAATACCGGTAATCAATCCAAATTCCGCTGCCGCTCGCATCACTTGTAAATGTATTTTTGCCGTCCGTCAAAATCACGCGGTTATCGGAAAATTGATAGGCCAGTTTCCGCCCTGCGATAATCACACCGGATGTTACGGTGGTGAACTCTTTATGCTGTTCTACCAGTTTAAAACCGCCGCCGGTGAGCGTGACCACGTCATAAACTTTTTCGCCAATTTCAATCGTGGAACTTTCCAAATCGCTGGTGTAGTTAATAGAAGGCTGCAGCGAAGCTTGGCGCCGCGTCAGCGTTAATGTCCCATCCGCATTCCAGCGCGTATCGTAAAAAATTCCTCCCAGCTCAAAAACATTTCCAACACCGTACCGGTCCTTTTTCACGAAACCAAAGGTGTCATCTGCATTTCTCTTAATCTGATAAACAACATCGCCTACAGTGATTTCACTTTTTGCCGAGTTTGAATTATAAATTTGCGGGCCAGTGAGACGAATGGTATTCGTATCCTCTGAAACAACATAGAGAATTCCTTCCAGCTTCACTTCGTGGCTGGGAGGAGCTCCCGGAACAGAGCTCTCAGCAATTCCGAGGGCCAAGCCCGATGCGCTTTGCGATAAGGCATACACCGTATCTTTAAATGTAAGCGTTTCTCCAATGGCCGCTTCTTGAGTTGTTGTTCCATCGGTGAATTGATAAACATCGGAAGTGCCGGGCTTGAGGTGATAACTGAAATAATCACTTTTCACTTGAATTGTTTTGTCCGTGACAGAAACGGAGGTTGCGGGATCCGATCCCACATAACGAAGAGTGTACTGGCCGCTCACAATCTGGCTATACCCGGGATTCAAATCAATCGCGAACTTCATTTTATTTAATACGATGACGCGCACAGAATTTTCAATAAAACTCGTGTACTGACCCAAATTATCTTGAAGCTGCAGCTGCCCGTTGGCAAAAATGTGCTCGTCGTAATTCTCAATCCCCAGCTGCCACTTGTTCGAAGCTGTTCTTACGATTTGATTGGTGATGATCGGCCCCAGAGATTTTCCTTGAGCGTTTTTCTGATCGTAAATTGCATACCAATTATCTTCGATTAAAATGCGGTTCACCGACTCACCGCTGCCGTAATAATTTGGATACGGGCGATCGAGAATGAGGGTATTTCGATTTAAATCAAGGACGACCCCATAATTCCAATTGGTTGTCGTAGAAGTTTCTCCATCTGAGCTCCAAGTTTCTTGTGTAATTACAAATGTATCAGGATCGCTGGAAACATAGGATCCGAAGGTAATGAATCTGGGATTTACAAAAGGACTGCGTGTGCCGGGATAGCTAAAATTGTAGGCATTATCGTCATAAGCAACGCTCGCCTGATCTCTGGAATAAATAACCTCGCCACGATCATTCGTAATCGTAAAGTTATATTCTCTTACTGGATTGAGGTCATCATCATTCACACGGCTCCATCCGTAAGTCCAGGTGTAAAGCGGCTTGGAAACTGTTCCGTCCGAATTTTGTTTAACATCCGGCCCATAAAAACTGCCGCTAATTTCCCGCGGGTCAAGCCGCAAAGTTCCGGTCGCTTCGTTAAAACGCACCACCCAATCCTGGCCATCGATATGAAGAGTCGGCCAGAAATCTCCGTTAAATATCATATTTTTATCAATAAAACCTTCTTGATTGACTGCAAACGAGGAGTCCTGACCGCTTGACTCAGTGATTCGCATCGTCCAATATTCCTGAGAAGGCTCCGCAAACTGCTGCCCAGCGAGATTAATTTGAGAGCGTACAAAACCCCAGTTATAAGTCTTGCCATTGGCTGAAAAACTTCCGGAGTGACCAATAGGCGCCAGGGTCAAAGTTCCATTGTCATAGCTGACACGGTAAGGCGCATTACTTTTTGTCAAGAATGGCTGTTTCGCCGTCACGGGAGGAGCCTCGCCATTTTCCGCCATCATAGATTGCAAACTTTCAGCATGCACAATAGCAACGGACCAACTTCCCGCCCCGTTTTCCGGATTCTCCGGGTCAGGTGAAATAAGAGTCACTTCCCAATCATATCTTTCTCCATCCGGCCCAATAAAAGAGCCTTCATGCCTATCACTGGGAAATTCCTGCGGATTCTCAGTTGCGGTAATAATGGAACGAGGAGTTGTCACAAATTGCATAGGCGGAGGTTCGGTTGCCTGAGAAAATATAGGTCCTGCCCCTTGCTGGGGATCAACCTGCTGATTATTATTTAAATAATTTTCTGGTGCATTCGAATAAAACGTACCGTTATCTTCTAATTTCCACCACTCCGTATTGCTGTCAACAAATTCACCACAAAGAATATAGTAGTTACACTTGTACTGTTGCAGAGTATCGAGGGCTATTGGATAAACCGAAGATCTCATATTCAAATCTTTAACCTTATAAAGATTTCCTTGAAAGAGAATGACCGGTTCATTGACCGTCATGGTCGTGAACGAAATGGTTCCGGCAAAAAGATAATGCCCATCAGTTTGTTTTTGCACGGTGTAAGTCCCGTCGAAGAGATCGACCGAACAATTATTAACGCAGACAGTTCTTGTGATGGATTGACCGCTCACCGATTGCTGGCCGGTAATCGTAATGGTGTCGTTCCCATTGTCGTGAATTAAATAAGAAGCCGCGCCTAAGACAATGCTTTGCATAGGAATAAATTCCGAAGGAATCGGAGCTTTTTCGATTTCAAGCTGCTGCGTCGCACTTTGCCAATTCAGAATATGGGATTTATCATTTAAGGTAATGACATTATCAACTGAAAGGACACTCCTTAAAGGATTCGATCCCAATCTAAAACGCCATTCATTTCCTTCCTGCGTCACAAAATATTCATTTCCATCCAGGACGATCACCGTTCCGAAAGCTTGTCCGCTTTCAGCGTGAACTTCGGAGAGTGTGAGAGCATTTGCCTCAGTGCCCAAAATATCGTAACGAGTAGTGCCGATTATTACTTGATCGCCAGAGGATAAAAATTCTCCTTGCTCATCACTGAACCGCCACCGTCCGTCCTCCATTTTCGTAACATCTAAATAACGGTCTTGAACATAAACAAAGGGCTGCGTGACTGCCTGTGAATTTTGGGCCGGCCGTTCCGCATTCAGCAATGAAATAATGGCGGGCTGCCGGACAACCGCATAGGTCCCGGAGACGTCACGCAAAACTTCATATGTAACGCCGGAGATTGCAAATTTTCCGTTTTCATCGGGAATAATTCTTTCGGAACCTGTCACAAAATTGACGGCCCCGTTATTTTCTTCAACCGTGTAGAAATTTCCGGCAATTTCGATGATCGTCACGTCATCCTGATTTAGGCTTACGCGCTGAGTTTTACCGGCACTGACAAGCGCGTCGTAGGCCGACTCGTCGGCCCCATCAAGAATATTGTCGTGATTGAGGTCCATATCCGCGCGGTAATTGGAATCCATTAAAATCATGCGCTTCACAAGCAGAGCCGCGCCTTCCCCTGCCGGGAAAGTTGCCAAATCAGGCGCCGGCGCAGGAGCCGCGTGATTACCCGTTTCATAAAGGTCTGTCACATAGAAACTGATTCTATGTTTGCCCGCGCTAAGCTGAATATCACGGACAAAATCAGCCAAACCTTTTTGGGAAACATTCACATCAAAACCGCTGCGGGCATAAAGCTCATCATCCACATAAATATCCACTTCCATTTTCCAAGCATTGTTGGATATCAGATAATTACCCGCTTCCAAACCAACTTTATAATTGCCGGTTTGCGGGACCTCAACGTCATAAATAAGAGGAAGGCGTTTGTCTAAGATTACGATCGAGCTGTCACGCTGGAAGCCCGCGAGCGAAAGCTGATCATTGACTTCTTTGACATAGAAGCGCTCAGGATCATCATCGGAGATCAGAATGCGTTTGAGCAGAGTTCCCGCTGAGGCTTCGCGGCTGTAATTCGCGGCCCCACGAGCTGACACAAGCTGTGCCTTGTCGGCGTCCGTCAGCTGTCCATCACCGGTAAAGTCGCCGTCAAGAATCGAAGTGAATGTGATTTGATCGTTCGCATTTTTTGAAACGGTGTACCGAACGCCGTCAAGCACGATCACTGATTTTGCATTTTCAATCGCGCTCGTAACAACTTCCGCGGCACTTCTCATTTCATAAATGCCTGCCGATTTTTCTGCCGCATACCAAATTTTGCCGTCTATGGTGATACGTTTCCATTCCTTCGTATCATTCCAAATTTCACGGAAAACCGAAGCGTCATTGGCATCCACATAAGCGGCATTCACTCCCGCACCGCCTCGCACTTTTTCAGACAGCGAAGCCGTAATCGACTGACCCGAAATGCCCTGAGTGAAAACTTCCCGCGCACTTCCCGGTTGCGTGCCTTTTGTTCCTACGAACACAAATGCGTTTTCGGGATTAATTTCACGGATATGGGCGGAGCCAAGCGCTTCGAAAGCGCGGAAAAGATTTTCTGTTCCCAAAGCGCCGCGATCAGAAAGCGCGGCAATCATTCTTCCTTCGGGCAGAGAAACGACATATTGGCGGAATTGGAGCACGGATTGAGCGTTGTCCGGCATGATCGTTCCCACACGAATCACCGCGCCCGTCGCTTCGTCGATTTCAGCGTACACAATACTGTCCATCTCTCCGCCGAACATTTCTTCCTCAGAGGGTGTGAAGACCGGGAGTGAAACCGTAACACCATTTATTTTCATCGAAGAAGACGGGACCGGCCCATTGACCGCGGTCATTTCTACGGCAATTTGTGGCGAGGCAATATTTTCCGTGATTAAATTAGCTTTGCTGGTGCTGCCGGCTTCCGCCACAGTCAACTGCCCGATTTCAAGCGTAGCGCCTGCGGCCGGATTTTTCCAAACAATGCGGAGTTGATGCCAGCCATTTTCAAGGGACGCTTTTAATGTTCCGGAGCGGTAATCATCACTGCGCCCGGTAATGTTAAACACGCCAAGACTGTTGTTTCCGTCAAGAATTTCAATTTGATATCGATAACCCGCCGGTAGAGTTTTGCCGTCATAGCTGCGAGCGGTCACTGTCATGTCATAGAAAGCGCGCCCGGACGGATCGGATGCCGCGAGCGGCAATTCATATTCAAGCCAGTATTCCCCTCCGCCTTGGTTAACAGCAAACATGGCTGAAGGCGTCATTACATTGGGCAGGAAATTGGCCTGGCGCAGGGCGGAAGCGGCTTGCCGGGCAATTGGAATTTGCCGGTCGAGCGCTTGGGCCATGATTTTGCTGTCTTCAAAATCCAGACGATTGTCCCCATTAAGATCGGCCGGATTTTGCTCGATTAAGGAAAACAAATTGGGCTGCGCTTCGATTAATTTATAGGTCACGCCGTTCATAACGAGCAAATTCGAATTGGAATCAAATTGGAAAACTGTCTCGGATTTTAATTCAAACTTTCCTTGCGGGTCACGGCGCAGCCACAAAATATGACTGCCGATTTTTGTCATTTGCCAGCCGCTTGGCCCGGCAGGCGCTTCTAATAAACGAAGCATGAGACGGCCCGTGACAGCGTCGGTTTCAATGCTGTAAAGACGATTGGCGATGACAACTTCTTTTCCTTCGGCATCGGATACATAAATTTCATTCGGCCGCTGTTCATAAGCGGTGAAACGCCACTGGCCATCCCGGGTTTTGGCCGCGCCCAGTTTAAGGCCATTAATCGTCAGAACTTCCGCCCACAAGGAAATACTGTCACGATTGGGCAGGCCGATGGACAGAGTTCCGGTCAATCCGTCAAAGGAAGTCTGATAAATAGCGCCGTCGATGACGATACGGCCGCTCTCATCAGTTTGAAATACGGAAGTCCCTGGCGCTGCGGTAAATAATTTAATATTACCGCTCGCATCTTTTTCGACCGGATGAAGGCATGTTTGACTTCGGATTGGAATTTCGCAGACCCAGGCTGATAGGTTTGCGCATAAATATTTTCTTCCATAATGCGTATCGTATGCGCACCGGCTTCGAGCTGGACTTTAGCGAAACCTTCCTGGAAATTTTGCTTGTCCCAGTTAACTTCAAAGACACCTTGATCAACATCATCGACAAAAACGTGATAGCGGAACTTGCCGGCCGTTTGAGCGGCGTAATTCCCCCAGGAAAATTTCTGAGCCTGTCCATTGCCAAGCCCAATTCCTTCGATTTCGACGAGGGCTTTTTCTTCCGACGGAACAAATTTAATGGCCTTGATAGTGCCGTCCCACAAATCATTCTCGCCTAAAGCCAAGTTATATTCATGAAAGTTACCGTCCGCGATAAGCGCAAAATCAAAACTGCGCGTTTCGCTGTAATCTGCATCGGTAGTGCGCATCCAATAGACTTTGCCTGTGGCCCCGCCCGAAACTTTCAAGCGGGCGGTCATGATTTCATTTTCTATCGCTTTCACGGAAAGATTATTCAAACTCAGGACAGCCGCTGTTTCACTGACGGCAATACCCTCTTCAATTCGTACCGTTCCATCCACGGTAAATGTGCGGGTGTGTCCACCGCCCAGCTCCCAGCCTTGCCAGTTTGGCAAAAATTCATGGCTGGCGCTTCGCAGCGAAAGCCCAATGCGATATTCTCCGGCCTCAGTAATGTTTTCTTCAAATTGCAGGGACGGGCCGAAGAAAGTTTCATTTTCTCCAAGCATCATCGTGCCATAATCGCTCACTTCACTGCCTCCAGAAATGAGGCCGCCCTCGGTTACGGTCGATATTTCATACCCGTTGAAAGTGATAGCAGATCCTTTGATGTTCTTTTGAAGTGCGGTTTCGGCCTTATCAAAAATTAATTCATCAATTTCATTAATGCGGCCGTCCCGGTTGAGGTCCGCGGGATGATCTTCGGAAAGCTGGAGTTTGCCGGAAGCCCAGTCGCGGCTCAGCAAATAATGCTTACTTCCAATCATGACGCCTCGCGCATCCGCGTCAACGGCATATTCTTTTGTACTATCTTTGACCAGTTTTAAGCCCGCGGCTGAAGCTTGAATCAAATAATTTTTTCCGGCCAAAGTAATTTCTTGGGCAAAATCACTGCGCGAGACGGTCGTTTGATAGACCCCCTGATCATTGACTGTAATACGATTGTCCGCGTCTAAATCGGCACTGCGCAGATAACCGGCGTCAGCCAAAGAAACTTCTGAAATAAACAATCCCGCCTGCGGCATAGGATTGACCCAGGCGAGGCGAATGCGATGAGGGCCAGCCGCAAGATCCAAAAGCATTTTGCCGTCATGTTCGGCAATACCATCCGCTTCAACCCGGATAAACCCAGCCGGTTTTGTATTTCCATCCACATAAACGGCAAAGGTGAAATGATCGAA
>JACPXL010000089.1 GCA_016196555.1 Candidatus Omnitrophota bacterium
ATTTCTTCCAGCCCAAGATATTCAGTTTGTCCGGATGGGACCCGGTATCCCTGCCAGGTGGCAGTCCCATACATACGAATTTTTTCCTCGTTGACCTTTTCCTCCAGCCATTCAAAGGCCCGTCCCAGACGTTCCATAAAATCGGCGCGTTCAAAATCGGCAAGCTGGGTTTCTGGATTATGCAGATAATAAATATCGAGGGTCTCCACTCCAAAATTAGCCAGGCTTCGCTCGAGCTGATTTTCTAAATAATTGGGCGATATGACGTGACAGCCTTGCGCCACATCCCCTGCTTTTAACAAACCCGTATCGATATAATTGGTTTTAAAATATTCGGAAAGATTTTTGGGCTCCTCATGATCAAAAGGAATAAAACCGCCTTTGGTGCATAAAATAATTTCTTCGCGCTTAACTTTTCCTTCCCGGATTAATTTTTGCAGCGCTTTTCCAAAACTTCTTTCACTGCGCTGGTTCCGGTAATTGATGGCCGAATCCACCACGTTAATTCCCGAAAGTAATGCCTCGGTCAAAGTCTCTTCATAAAGAGCGTCGGTTTGGTCATCGGCATTCCCAAGATAACTACCGATTCCAATCGAAGAGAACCATAAATTCTCTCTTTGCCGAAAATGGCCTTCGGCAAAATCTTTGCCCACTCGCTGTTTATAATTCAGCGTCCCTTCGGGTGTTGCGAACCCTTTGATCGTAGTCATGTGGTAATACTTCCCTCTCTCCGGTCCCTTTGTACGATGTCTTGTGTATCGAATCCCACTGTTTTTCCTTTGGGATATTCGTCGTCTTCGTCTTGATGCCAGTATCCGGCTTTGCCTTGAAGCCGTACGCATCCTGCCAGACAAATAATTAAAATGAATCCGAGAACTTTCCTCATTTTTTTCTTTGGGTGAAAATCATTATAACAAAACAGCCTATACCGGCATAAGGGAATAACCAGCCGCCTCGGCGATAAAGCGTGTTTTGATGCGTGATGGGAAGAGGCAAGGTTTTATGGCCTGTTACAAAACTATCTTCTCCCGAAGAACTATGGACCCGGTCGAGTACCTGGCCTTTAGAAGAAATAAAAGCTGAGATTCCGGTATTGGCTGCTCTAACTACCGGTATTCCCTGCTCTGCCGCGCGTAAAATGGAGGCCTGCAAATGTTGGTAAGGAGCCCCGGTCGGTCCAAACCAAGCATCATTGGTAATCACAGTCAGAAACTGCGCACCTTCATCCGCCAAATGCCGGGCAAGATTGGGAAAAATATCTTCAAAACAAATCAGAACGGAAAACGGCAGCTCTCCATTTTGAAGTTTAAAGATTTTCGGGGATTTCCCGGCCCTAAAATCACTCACGCCCAAAGTTTGGGCAATCGGCTCAAGCCATCCAAAAATAGGTTTTAAAGGAATGTATTCTCCGAAAGGCACGAGATAAAGTTTGTCATACCGGTCGACCACCAGCCCTTTGCGATCAATAAAAAAAGCGCTGTTGTAAGCGTTTCCTTCATCTTCAAGGTCCAAGGCACCGATTAAAAAGGGAGCATCGGTTTTCTGAGCCAGCTGCGATATGACCTCGGCTGCATCATCTTGATTAAAATATCCGGGGAAAGCGGCTTCCGGCCAAACCACAAGATCGGGTTCTTCGAACGAAGCCAGTTCCGTCAATTTGGAATAAATTTGCAGAATTTGCTGTTTGGCCTCAGCCGCCCATTTAACCGTTTGTGGAATATTTCCCTGAATCAGAGAAATCCTGATGGAACCGTGCGAAGTATTATCGCGGCGGAGATGATAAATTCCGTAGCTGAAAAGCAAAATAAAAACAAAAGCAATTGATACGAGTGGAAGGATAACTGCTTTGTCGTCCCTTTTGGGGATTCCTCGCAATGACAACTGCGCAATCTGCATCAAGCACACATTCACAAAAACAATAATAAACCCCAGCCCATAAGCCCCTACGGTATTGGCGCTCTGAATAACCCAGAGATAATTTGCCTGGGAATACGCCAGAAGATTCCAGCCAAAACCAAAGATGGGAATTTCCGTGCGCAATATTTCTATGCTCATCCAAGCTGATGCAATTCCAAGCGCTTGGAAAAAATAATTCTTATTTTTTAAAAATTGAAATGCGCTCCCGCCAAAGACAATTAAAGCTGAGGCTTCCATGAAGGTCACAAAGACCCATCCGAAAGTTGAAACATAATTCAGCCAATGAACGGACACTCCAAAATAAACCAGTCCCGTGGCCAAGCTAAGGCCTACGGCCTGTGACGGACTCGAAGCTTTGCTGAGGCCGTAAAGAAGCGGCACCAGGGCAATCCAGATAAGAAAGGCTAAAGAGAATTTCGGGAAACTAAGGGCAAGTAAAATTCCGGAGAGAACTGCTAAAAATAAAGGACGTTTCACGACTCGCTTAAGCCATGGCACTTTTTATATTTTTTGCCGCTGCCACAGGGACAAGCATCGTTACGGCCGACTTTTTCATGGTCCCGTCGGACCGTTTCAGCCGCTGGAGCTTCCTCATGAAGAAGAGAAGGTTGTTCTTTTTGCGCCACTGCATCGGTAAGCCTTTGGGCCTCAGGATGAAGAAATTGGGCCTTGGACATTTCCATGGCCGTATGGGCTACTTGTTCTTTTACGGTTTGGACCCGGAATAAAAGTTCAACGCCTTCATCTTTGATGCTTTCAATCATGCCGCCGAAAAGGTCAAAAGCCTCCCGCTTATATTCCACCAGCGGATCACGCTGCCCATAAGCGCGCAAACCAATTCCTTCTTTGAGATCATCCAGACTGTGCAAATGGTCTTTCCATTTGGCATCCATGACTTGAAGCAGAATATACCCTTCGAGAAAACGCATACGCTCAAGGCCGAATTCGCGCTCCCTGATTTCATAGCGCTCCTGGATTTTTTTGAGAATATCTTCGCGCAGAAAATCCAGATTATCTCCACTCTCTTTGACGATCTCTGAACAGTCGATGCCGAATTTGCTTAAAACTGCCTGAATGAGTCCCGCAGAATCTCTGTCTTCTTCTTTAACATCCGGATGAACATAAGTCCCAAGAAGTCCCTCCACCACGTCTTCAATCATTTCAAAAATATGTTCCCGCACATTTTCGCCGCGAAGAATGCGGTCGCGTTCAGCATACATAATTTCCCGCTGACGGTTCATGACATCATCATATTCCAAAAGGTGTTTGCGAATTTCGAAGTTACGGCCTTCCACCCGCTTTTGGGCGGTTTCAATGGATTTGGAAACCAGAGGATGCTGAATCACTTCCCCTTCTTCCATGCCCAATTTCTGCATGATTCCGGCAATACGGTCCGAACCAAAAATTCTCATTAAATCGTCTTCCAGTGAAATAAAAAATTTGCTGGAGCCGGGGTCTCCCTGACGTCCGGAACGACCGCGCAATTGATTGTCGATACGACGGGCTTCGTGGCGTTCGGTCCCAATCACGGCCAGCCCGCCTTTGCCGGCAATTCCTTGTCCCAAAACAATGTCCGTCCCTCGGCCGGCCATATTGGTGGCAATCGTCACAACGCCACCTTGTCCAGCTTGGGAAATGATTTCGGCTTCCTTTTCATGGTATTTTGCATTGAGAACTGTATGCGGCAGATTTTTACGTTTCAGCAGCTGGCTCAATCGCTCTGACTTTTCGATAGAAACCGTTCCGACCAGGACGGGCCGGCCTTTTTTATGCTCTGCGAGAATATCTTCAACCACCGCATTGAACTTTTCTTTTTCCGTGCGGTAAATACAGTCCGAATGATCTTCACGAACACAGGTGCGATTGGTGGGCATGACCACAACATCCAGTTTATAAATTTTTTCGAATTCTACGGCTTCGGTCGCCGCCGTTCCTGTCATGCCGCCTAGTTTTTTGTAGATGCGGAAATAATTTTGAAAGGTAATCGTGGCAAGCGTTTGATTTTCACGCTCAATTTTTACATTTTCTTTGGCTTCGAGGGCTTGGTGAAGGCCGTCGGAAAAACGCCGTCCCGGCATCAAGCGTCCTGTGAATTCATCGACGATAATGACTTTGTCATCTTTGACCACATATTCTTCATCTTTTTTGAAAAGGGCGTGGGCCCGCAGGGCCTGATGAATATGATGAATTAAATCGATTTGAGTATTTTCATAAAGATTTTCAATGCCGAGGAGTTCTTCGCAGCGACGGGTGCCGTCTTCGGTCAGGGTCACTGTGTGCGCTTTTTCATCGACCTTGTAATCTGCTTCCGGTTTGAGGCGCGGAATAATCCGGTCGATTTTGTAATATTTGTCCGTCGACTCTTCTGCAGGCCCGGAAATAATCAGAGGTGTACGGGCTTCATCAATCAAAATGGAATCCACTTCGTCGACAATGGCGTAATGAAGCGGCCTCTGCACCCGGTTAGAAAGGGCCGTGACCATGTTGTCGCGCAAATAATCAAAACCATATTCATTATTGGTCCCGTAAGTAATGTCAGCCCGATAAGCTGCTTGACGCTCATCATGCGGAATATCATGCTGAATCACCCCGACCGTCAGTCCCAGGAATTCATAAATGGGCCCCATCCAGTTCCGGTCACGACGGGCTAAATAGTCGTTCACGGTCACAAGATGAACGCCTTTTCCTTCGAGCGCGTTCAAATAGATCGGAAGAGTTGCCACTAGGGTTTTCCCTTCACCGGTGGCCATTTCCGAAATTTTTCCCTGATGAAGGACGACGCCGCCCAAAATCTGCACATCAAAATGGCGCATGTTCACGGTTCGTCTTGAAGCTTCACGTACCACCGCAAAAGCCTCAGGAAGAATTTGATCGAGAGTTTGGCCGCTTGAGAGACGCTTTCTGAATTCATCCGTTTTTGCCCGAAGCTCTTCGTCGGTCAGTTTGGAAATAGCGGGCTCAAAGGCATTCACTTGATGAACAACCGGCCAGATTTTTTTCAGGGTGCGTGTGTTCTGCGTCCCAAATATTTTTTTCAGAATAAATTGAACCATTAAAACTCCTTATTCGTCATGACGAGGTGTTAACTCTTACCGACAAATTTCTTAAGGTACGCGTGAATGAATTCATCCAGGGCCCCGTCCATGACAGCCTGCACATTGGAAGTTTCCACATTGGTCCGGTGGTCCTTGACCATGCTGTAAGGATGAAACACATAAGAACGGATTTGAGATCCCCAGGAGATGTCTTTTTTCTCCCCATATTTTGATTTCAGGGCCGCTTCATTTTCCTGACGGTATCTTTCAAAAAGACGGGCCTTTAAAACTTTCATGGCCACTTGTTTATTCTGAAACTGTGAACGCTCGTTCTGACATTGCACCACAATCCCCGTGGCAATGTGAGTGATGCGAACAGCACTGGAAGTTTTATTCACGTGCTGTCCTCCGGCCCCTCCTGCACGATAAACATCGATGCGAATATCGGCCTCTTTGATTTCCACCTCAGGAAGATCGTCCACTTCGGCAATAATATCCACCGAAGCAAAAGAAGTGTGCCGCCTTTTATTGGCATCAAAAGGAGAAATTCTCACCAATCGATGAACTCCGGATTCGGCCTTCAAATATCCGTAGGCGTAAGGCCCTTGGACCATAATCGTGGTATTTTTAATTCCGGCTTCTTCACCGGCCATCATATCCACACTTTCGGTTTTGTATCCATGCTGATCGGCCCATCTGAGGTACATGCGCAAAAGCATGGAGACCCAATCGCAAGACTCTGTTCCGCCCGCACCGGCATTAATGCTCAAAATTGCAGAATGGCTGTCCAAAGGATCGGACAAAAGCCTTTGAAATTCGAGCGTGTCCACCTCGCGCGAAAGCTGCTGGACTTCGACTTCCATTTCTTTCACGGAATCCGGCTGATTTTCATCCAAAAGACTGAAGAGCTCGCCCAAATCCTGGGCGGTTTTCATGGCCTTTTGCCAGGGCTCGACGATTTTTTTTAGGACTTTAAGGCGTTCGATGGTTTCTTGAGATTCTTGAGGGCGGTCCCAAAAACCGGTTTGGGCCATTTTTTGATTGAGCGATTCGATTTCTTCTTCAAGAGTCGGGAGGTCAAAGATACCTCCTGATCTCCTGCAGCTTTTCCGTGAGATCGTTGATCGTTTGACGAATTTTTTCGATTTCTTCTTTCATTTATCTAGGCCCGGTTAAGGCGGGAATTATATCACAAACCAAAGTCCGTTAATTGAGGAAAAAATCGAGTATGGTTTTCTCCAGCCAGGGATCGGGACGGAAGGGACAGCTTCCGGAGACAAATCCCAAATGGCCTCCGTCTTGGGTGAGCAGCCATTGGAGCCAGCTGGATTTTTTAATTTCCTCCAGGGGTAAATCGCGCAAAGGTAAAAAGGGATCGTTTTGGGCGTGAATCAGCAAAACCGGCCGTTGGATTTGATTGAGGAAATGGACCGAACTGGACTTGGACCAATAATCTTTTTCGTCTTTAAATCCGTTCACTCGGGCCGTCACCTCCCGGTCATAAACCGTGAAGGTGTTCGCATTTTTAACTTTTTCCCGGTCCATGGTCCCCGGAAAAAGTTTTTCCTTTTGAAGCGCCGTGGCTTTGAGCCCTTTCAACATTGCCCGTGTGTAAACTTCACGCTCAAAACCTTTGTCCAAATTATGTACAGCCGCCTCAAGATTATAGGGTGTGGAAACAGCCGCCGCTTTTTCGACCTCCGGCACATTCGTGCCTTGTTCACCCAGCCATTTGAGAGTTTGATTTCCTCCAATGGAATAACCGACCAGAAAAATTTTGTCCGCTTTTTTCTCGTCAAGGATGCGGTGAATGAGCCAATTCAGGTCTTTGGTTTGGCCTCCGTGACTTGTTTCAGAAAGTCGATTGGGTTCTCGGACTCCCCGTGCATTAAGGGCCACCGCCTGCCATCCCCGATTTTGAATTTCTCTAAAAAGTGAAAGGGCATAAGGGGCTTTGGAAGAACTTCCCAGCCCATGCAGAATAATGACCATTGGAGATTTTTCTTTGGAGTCCAGCCAGTCGAGGTCGAGAAAATCTCCGTCAGGAATTTCTACGCGCTCACGCCGAAGCGCAATATTGGGAGCAGGCCTGAACAATCCGCCATAAATGGTTTGAGCATGAGCACCCCGGCACCACCATGCAGGCTTGAAACTTTCATACGCATAAGCGTGAACCGGAGCTGTGATAAGGTGAGAAATAATCAGCAGGAAGAAAAATCGACGGGTCAAATTCGTTCAAGCATTTCTTCATCCGTATAATTCGGACGATCAAATTGATAAATAATTCCCTGATAAAGGCAGTAACGCCAATCACTCCAGTGGTCCGCATCCCTGTCTTTTCTTAAAGGGACCGGATAAGAAAAACTTTCCTTGAGGATTTCCGCATAAATTTGTACCACCAACTCAGCGATTTGTTTTTTGAGCTCATTTTGCTGCTCCTGATACTCGGCACGTTCCTGCTGGCGCTTTTTGGAAGGCGGCTTGGTATGAACATGCCGGGAATATTCCGCTTTTGCTTCCTTCATATCGGGACGTAACTCCACCAAGCGCTGATTCATAATAAACCACTGGGTGCCTTCACTGATTCCCCACATTCCTTTTTCAGGATGAGCTTTCGCCTTTCCAATTTTTTTTGCTTTCATAAAAGCCTCTTAATCATACACTTCCCTGCGGTGACCAATTTTGATGATGGTAATATTTTTTCCTGCATCATCGATTTTATAAATAATTCGGTAGTCCCCTTGCCTCAATCGGTAATAGCGATCATCTCCCCGCAGCATTTGAATTCCCGGAGGCCTAGGCTGATAAGAGAGATTTTGGATTTTCTGAATGATTTTTCCAAGATAAGGTTTGGGAATACTCCGCAGTTCTTTTTCAGCGCTGGCTTTAAAGAAAAGTTTAAAGGAGTCCATCCTTTTTCAAATCTTTGAGGACAGCCTCGTAAGCACGGGAAGGCTCGGAAATTCGCTCACGAACCGC
Source organism: Candidatus Omnitrophota bacterium (assembly GCA_016196555.1). Taxonomy (GTDB): domain Bacteria; phylum Omnitrophota; class Omnitrophia; order Omnitrophales; family Aquincolibacteriaceae; genus JACPXK01. The sequence goes on from JACPXL010000089.1 coordinate 7,932, forward strand.
CGCAAGATCACTGGCATCTTCTTTGAGAGACACTCTTACAGCTTCGTTAACAAGTTCCGAAACCGAAATGTGCATCTGAACTGCTTTAATCTTCACCGCATGATGAAGTTTCGGGTCTAAATAGATAGTCGTTCGCTTGGGCATTTTGACCTCCACCAGAAAGATAGCATTTTGACGTTATGATGTCAAGACGTTATAACGTTAATTGAGGTTTGGAGTTCATCCTGCACAGGCCCCTTCTTTCATGGCTGTATCATCAATCGGTTCTTCGCAACGGGAACATTTAATATCCATGGATTATTGAGCTTTACGCCCACCCTTTTCGACTTCACAGAGAGGAGCCGATTTTTTGATTAATTCTTTGGCAAGAGTGACTGAGCGATCAGCCAAGGCATGGGCGCCTTCTTTCAATCGTCCGGATTTTTGAACATAAGCCACATTATTTTCCATATCTTCCGCATGCCATCCCCGGCTGTGAGCAATAAAAGGAAATTGCGGGAAACTAAATCCGAGTTCTCCGAAAAACATCATCATTTGCCCGACCACCGATTGAATATTATCTTGTCCTCCGGTGATAATAAAAGAGGCCGCTTTATTTTGAATCAAAACACGATTGGTAATGGTCATTTGATTTTGCACGGCATTCATTCGCTCCGTCATTTTGTAATAAAGGGAGCTCGCAGCTCCCCACCGGATCGGGGTTGAAATAATCACGGCGTCGGCCCAAAACACAAAGGCCTCGTAAACTTCCGTGAGTTCATCCTTGGAGTCAAACTGCGTAATCGTGCAGGGCCAGGTGCAGGCATGGGCACTTTTGGAATAATAGCCTTCGCAATGACTGAAATTGAGATCACTCAGACGAATGAGTTTGGTTTCGGCACCGTGCTCGGAGGCCGCATGTTTGAGGGATTCCTCCAGCAAAACTTCGGAGGTGGAATAACGCGGATTTTTTTTATTCATCACGGTGGTGGAAATTCCAGCCACACGAATGGGTCCGGGGGCCCTCTCGATTTTGCGGGTCAGTGGATGCTTGGGGTGCTTTGAATGTTTGGCCTGAGTGATCGGTGTAAGATTGATGAACAAATCCCCGTTTTCTTCTTTTAATTCATACTGAGGGACCGCATCTTTGAGTCCGGACCCAATCCCAGTAATCCGGTGATAGTCCCAGCTATGCCACGGGCAAATCACATAATCATCTTTAATCGTCCCTTTTCCCAGCGGCCCTCCGACATGAAGGCATGTTCCCGAAATCGCCCCAAACTTTCCGTCTTTATAGGAAAGGGCGATTTTTTTGCCGGCAATTTCAATTTGCTGAAGCTCGGTAGCTTTTAATTCTCCGGCTTTACCTATTTTGGTCCACGTTTTGTCACTCATAAAGCCATTCCTCTAGCGAAGTTCATAAATGAGCTTCACATCGTCATCTGATAATTCAAACTTTGCAGTTTCGAGATCTTCTTTCATATGCTGGGGATCAGTGGTCCCGGTGAGTGGAAGAATTCCGATTTGTACGGCGAAACAGAATATCACTTGCTCCGGGGTAAGCCCATATTTTTCGGCAATGGCCGCGACTTGAGGATGAAAACATACCTGCTGATTGGCTGTCAGCAAAGAAAATCCCTCATAGATCATTTGATTTTGCAGACAAAATTCGCGCACGGGTTTGTCCCAGCCTCGAATGGCATAACACCGGTTCTGAACAATTTGAGGTTTGATCTTGGCCTTTTTCAAAAGCTGGGTCAAATGCTGAAGACTCACATTGCTCACTCCGATCATTCGCGTTTGTCCCGACTCCTGCAATTTTTCCATCGCTCGCCACACTTCCCAATCTCCGTCCGTCATTTCGTAGGAG
>JACPXL010000092.1 GCA_016196555.1 Candidatus Omnitrophota bacterium
TCGATTTCCTGATTGGCTTTTTTAAGATTTTGATAGAGTTTCGCATTTTGAATGGCGGAAGCCGCCTGGGAAGCAAAGATAATGGTGCTTTGCAAATCATTCCAGTTAAAATTATTGCCTTGATTGGTCCGGCTGATATTTAAAACACCCAGCAGTTCCCCCTGACTCAGCAAAGGACAAATAATGGAGGATTTAACCCGCTTATTGCTTTCAACGCCGCTGAATTCCGGATAATTTTCCAGACCGTCGATTAAAAGCCGCGCGCGTCTTTCTTTGGCAACGGCACCAGCCACTCGCTCACCGATTTCAAGCTGTGTGTGCTGCGCAATCTCGCTCGACAATCCGTGGCTGGCCACAATGGCGAGTTTGTTCTTTTCATTCAAAAGCATAATGGAACACTCATCCGCGCCCAACACCTTCTGCAGCATGGCCATAATCACTTCAAGCAGTCGGTCCAATTCGATGGTTGAAAAAACCGCCTGACTGGCCTCTGAAAGAGCAAGCAGGGTTTTTAATTTTTTCTTCTCAAGGGCCTTTTCGATTAATAGACTGAGTTCGTCCAGATTGAAGGGTTTGAGAATAAAATCATAAGCGCCGTTTTTCATGGCTTTGACAGCAGATTCAATGGTGCCGTGGCCGGTGGCCATAATCACTTCGAGTTCCGGGTCTACTTCCTTAATATTTTGAAGCAGAGTAATTCCATCCATTTGGGGCATGCTGAGATCGCTAATCACGAGGTCGAATTTTTGTTTTCGAATAATTTCTGTCGCTTCTTTTCCATTTTCAGCCACGCTGACTTGGTAGCCCTGCCCCTTTAATTCAAGGCTAAGAAGGTCCCGCATTCCGAGTTCATCATCGACGACCAAAATATGAATGTGCTTTTTTTCTTCAACCATGTCTCACCCCTTGACCGCTAGATTTAACTGGGAATGAATTCTTGATTTAAGCGCTTCATGATCGAAAGGTTTTTCAAGAACGTCATCGGCCCCAAGTTCGCGGATTTTTTTCTCGGCTTCGGGAGTCATTAAACCGCTCATGGCAATAATCCGTATATCTTTGAGTTCAGGAAATTGGCGCACAAACTGACATACGCCGAAACCATCCATCCCCGGGAGCATCAGGTCAAGCATCACAAGATGAGGGCGAAAAGAATGGGTTTTTAATCCAGCCACAAATCCTTCCTGCGCTTCTTCCACCAAAACACCGGGAAAGTCTTTTTCGAGCGTCCACCGGATCACGCGGCATATTTCTGGCTCGTCATCCACAATTAAGATTTTCAGAGATTGATCCAAAGAGAGTTCAGGCGGAATGGGCAAATGCAAATTTTCGAGAAGTCCGAGAAGATTTTTGGAATGAATCCGGTGATGTCCGCCAACGGTGAAAGAGGCTGGCAGCTGCCCGTCTTTGATCCAGCGAATGACCGTACCTTGGGCAACCTGGCAGATTTTTGCGACTTCCTGGGTCCTAAAAAATTTTTCTATCATCTCTGGGCCTCTAAACAAACCATAACACGTTTGGCAAGGTTGACAAGATTGTGAAGATTATAAAATTTTTAAAACTCGACTTAGTAACGGCGGAAAAGAAAGTTCAACTGTCCTGGTATCAGGAGGTTATGATTTTGAGATGCGAAAATCGGAGAATTCACGAAAGGAAGGAAAGGCTTTACGAGGCTAGAAGCGTCTGCACTGCATTTAAAAGTTCGCGGCTTTCAAACGGTTTTTTCAGGCATAAAATAGAACTTTGTTCCATGACTTGCCTGATTTTTTCTTCGATGGCATAGCCTGTAATAAAAATGACTTTTTGGGCCGGGTTTTCACGATGCCAGACCTGAATCAAATCTGCTCCGTCCAATTGGCCGGGCATGCGGATATCGGTGATCAGTAAATCAAAACTTTGACGGTGTAAAAGGTCCAGCGCCGCCAGAGCATTGCTGGCTGTCGTGACTTCGCAATCTTCAGAAGATAATTCCAGAGAAAGCAAATCACGCCAGCCCGGTTCATCGTCAACGATTAAAACTTTTATTTTTTTCCGGGTTTTTTCCATCGATTTTTTTCTTCAAAAAGTTTGCATGAGCGGAGTATTTTTGCCCATAAATTTCATGCTGTTAATGGGAGAAAAAGCTGAAAAACAGTTCCCTTCCCCACTTCGCTGTCAAAACGAATTACCCCCTGATGCTTCTCCACAATTTCATAAACAAGCGAAAGGCCAAGCCCCGTCCCTTTTCCAATGTCCTTCGTCGTAAAAAAGGGATTGAAGATCTTCGACCGGATTTCTGGGGGGATTCCCTGTCCGGTATCGGCCACTTGGATCTCAACACCGTCCTGCTGCTCCATCTTCGTTTTTTTCAGCCGGATGATGAGTTTCCCGCCCTTCGGCATAGCATCCATAGCATTGTTGGATAAATTGATAATCACTTGCTGGATTTGATTTTTATTGGCAATTACCCGCGGCACTTCGGTGAATTCTTTAATCAGCTCCACATTTTTAATCTTGGACTGCGCCAGCACCAGCGAAAGCGCCCCTTCAATGGCCTCTTTCAAATCAATCGATTCCTTCTCCACTTTTCCGATCCGGGAAAAAGTAAGCAAATCCTGGACAAGATTTTTACAGCGGACCGCCTCACGCTCGATGGATTTTAAAGGGAGTTCGAAAGGATCGCCGGGTTTGACGCGTTTTACAATATTCTGCGAAAATCCCAAAATAATACCCAGCGGATTATTGATCTCATGCGCTACCCCTCCGGCTAATTGGCCGATGGCCGCCATCTTTTCCGATTGAAGGACCATATGCTCAAGACGTTTACGCTCTGTAATATCCTGGATAAACGCGTTGAAGTTGACGATTTTCCCGATTTGAAGAGGCCAAATCGTGATTTCGATAGGGAATTCATGGCCGTCCCGATGCAACGCGTTCAGCGCAATCCGTTTGTTCAGCACTGGACCTTCTCCCGTTTGAAGATAGCGGGCCAAGCCTTTGTAATGCGCTTCGCGCATGGAAACGGGAATAATGGTTTCGGCAAGAGGCCGGCCGATCACGGCTTCCCGTTTCCAGCCGAACGTCAATTCTGCTTTCTGGTTCCATTCAGTAATGATTCCTTCGACATTGATGGAGAGAAACGCATCATGGGCTGTTTCGAGAATGAGACGATTTTTCGTTTCGCTTCTGCGCAGCGCCTCATTGATGTTAACCAATTCTTCGGTCCGCCTGTTAACCTGCTCCTCCAAATCTTCATGAGATTTTTTCAGTTTTTCGGTCATCGCATTGAAGGAAATCGCAAGCTGCCCCATCTCATCAGCACCTGTAATCGAAACCCGTTTTGTCATGTCCCCTTCGGCAATCCGGCGCGTAGTTTCCGTCAGCGCCGCAATCGGCTTTGTCACCCATTGAGAAATCATAAGAATCATAAGAAGCGCCCCGATCAGGACGATAGGGACCAACAAAACCGCCAGTTTCATAGAAATCATTCCGCCCGCTACCAAAACGGCTTTCTCCGGTTTTTCCAAAACAATCCCCCAGCCGCTTCCCTGATAGAAAAGGTAACCCGATTGAGAATTAAAAGAGACCAAACTTTTCACGCCGATCATGCTTTCCTCTTTTTTAAGAAAGACGGATTTTGAACGGCCCTGTTTTAAATTTTCACGAATGACGGGAGCCGCATACTGTGTAAACAAATCCTCATTACCCCCGGTATTTTGCACTATCACGGCCCCTTCACGGTTCACGAGTTTGGCGGCAACCGGCACGTCGTCAAGGATTTGGGAAATCGCTCTCCAGGAGAAATGGCCGATGACCGCCCCCGTCACAGGTCGCCCCGGAACATCGGGATTGCGCACCGGAGCCGCAAAAATAATCGAAGGCTGCCCCGTATTTTCTGAAATAACAAAATCGGAATAATAGAAGTCCTTGTGCATCACGGCTTGATAGGCAGCATAATTTTGGGGCTGTTCTTTAAGGGACTTCCCCGATTGTTTCTCTTCGGACGATATGACAATGTTCGCATTGAGATCGGCCATCAGCAAAATGTCCCAGGGCCCGGTGACGGCGGTGAATTCTTCTATCCTTCGCGAACCGATTCTCCGGTAATCCCCCGTGTCGATATTGCCGGAGATCAGAACATTTTGAATGGACGGCGCCCCGGCAATGGTTTGAATATTGAGGACGCGTTCATTCAGCATGCGGTCAATTTTGTCCATGCTCTGACGGGCGATTTCAAGCTGATTTTCCATGATTGATTGTTCGAAAAGTGCTTTTGTAAATGAAAAGGTCAAAAGGCTGAGTGTGATCAGAATAAGGGCCGCCCCTGTGAAAACGGCAAAAAGGATTTTGTTTGAAAGTTTTTTCAAGGGATACCGTTTATTTATCGACTATTTGGCAAGATACAAAAGAGCCCAAAAAAGACGTGTCAAGAGAGGCGGCCTCCTTGCGAAGGATTAATATTTAAGGATGGAAAAGACGTCGTAATTGGCGAGCTTTCCGCGGCCTTTGAGAAATTCGAGTTCGATTAAAAAATCAATCGAAACCACTTTCCCGCCGATTTTCTCAACAAGATTCGCAGCCGCTAAAGCTGTCCCGCCTGTCGCAAGCAGGTCATCGACGATTGCGACACGCGCGCCCCCATGAATTGCGTCCTGATGGATTTCAAGCACCGCCTCGCCATATTCAAGCGCGTAGGCCATACGATGGGTCAGGGAGGGAAGCTTGCCTTGTTTACGCACAGGCACAAAACCGACGTTTAAATTGTAAGCCAGGAGCGGGCTGAAAATAAATCCCCGGGATTCAATGCCAATCACATAATCGATTTTGAGTGATTTTAAATGCTCCGCGATTAAATCAACGCAATGACGAAAGGCCTCGGGATGCTTTAAAAGAGGCGTGATGTCTTTAAAGATAATCCCCTTTTTGGGAAAATCCGGAATATCGCGGATAATTTTTTTCAATGATTCGGGATTAAATCCTTGCGGGCTTGAATTTTTTTTCTTTTCAATGTTTGTCATAGTCATGGGGTTAAATAATTCTCCAATTTGTCTTTTTCATCGGTTAATTGAAGGCGGATTTTTTTGAGGGCCGTTGATTCAATTTGACGCACACGTTCGCGGGTAATTCCGAATTCCTGGGCCACGGCCTCCAGAGTATGGGTTTCATGTTCTCCCAATCCGAAGCGGAGCGTGAGAATACGGCGTTCTCTTTCGTCCAGCGTCACAAGAAGTTTTTGAATGCGTTCATTCTTCAGCATTTCCCCGATTTGCGCATCCGGTCCCTGCGACGCATCATCTTGAATTAAATCAATCAGTTCGGCGGTGCCGTCCAAGCTTACCGGCGCATTCAGAGAACTGGGCCGGCCGGCAATGTTTTCGATTTCCTTTACCTTTTGGACCGGGACTTGCATCACTTTGGCGATTTCTTTGCGGGTTGGAAGACGATTAAATTTCTGCATGAGCCCATCGCGTACGCGGCGCCATTTGGAAATAATGTCATACATATAAACGGGAATGCGTATGGTCTTGCCCTGATTGGAAAGGGCGCGCATGATGGCCTGCTTGATCCACCATGAAGCATAAGTCGAAAAACGGTAACCGCGCTCGGGATTAAATTTTTCCACGGCACGCATGAGTCCGATATTTCCCTCTTCCACAAGATCGGAGAAAGAAAGCCCCATATTGGCATAGCGTTTGGCAATGGCAATCACAAGGCGCAGATTGGAGCGTATCATTTGATGACGCGCCTGTTCTGAACCCCGGTTGTGGGATTGGACTTTTTCAGCAAGCTCGATTTCCTGTTCCGGAGTCAAAAGAGGAATGTCTTCGATTTGCTTGAGGTAAATCTTCATCGGAGTCCGGTCAAGCGTTTGGTCGGAATCCCCTGCTGATTCACCCTCTTCTTCCCCGCGATTGCGCCATTGACGGCGGCGGTCCTGCGGAGCTTCGAGTGCTGATTCTTTGGAAAGAATATCCTGAAAATCTTTTTTGGAAGTTTTTGCGGACTTTTCCGGCTTGGAAGACTTCGAAGGAATTAAAGCCGGCGCCTTCCGGGGAACCGGACGGGATTTTGACTTAGCACGCGGCTTTGAGGCGTTGCGCGGAGAAATAGCTCCGGAATTTTTTTTTCTTTTTCTACTCATTCCGCTCGTGGCAGATGGTTTAATTGTTGGCGTTATTTTTTTCCGCCAGAGGCGGATCCGCCTTTGGCGGACTTTTCACGCAAGACCGCTTGAGCAGCGGCAAGGCGTGCAATCGGAACCCGGTACGGGGAACAGCTTACATAATTCATTCCCACGCGATGGCAAAATTCCACGGAAGCGGGATCTCCGCCATGCTCTCCGCAAATGCCCACTTTCAGGTCTGGCTTAGTTTTTCGGCCTTTTTGAACGCCAAGTTGAATTAATTGTCCGACCCCCTCTTGGTCGAGGCTCTGGAAAGGGTCTTTTTCGAAAATTCCCCGCTCCAGATAACTTCCCATAAAGGACCCCGAATCATCACGCGAAAAACCAAGCGCCATCTGAGTCAGGTCGTTCGTACCGAAGGAGAAAAATTCGGCCGATTCGGCAATGCGGTCGGCAATTAAAGCAGCGCGCGGAATTTCAATCATGGTTCCGATCATATAAGGAATTTTCATTCCTTTTTCCTCAAAAACGCCGTTCACGGTTTCAATCATTTCCGCTTTGAGAAGATCGAGCTCCTTTTTCATTCCGACAAGCGGGATCATGATTTCAGGCAGCACTTTGATTCCCTGTTTTTTCACATTGCAGGCGGCTTCCATAATGGCGCGGACCTGCATTTGATAAATTTCAGGGTAGCTGATGCCGAGGCGGCAGCCGCGATGACCAAGCATCGGATTGAATTCGTGAAGGCTGTGCACCTTCTCGCGGACTTTTTCGATAGAAATCCTCATCACATCCGCCATTTCTTTTTGATTGGCTTCTTCATGCGGCAAAAATTCATGAAGCGGCGGATCAAGAAGACGGACTGTGACCGGCAAACCTTTCATGGCCTTAAAAATACCTTCAAAATCCGTGCGCTGCATGGGAAGAAGTTTAGCGAGCGCTTTTTTACGGCCTTCTTTATCTTCGGAAAGAATCATTTCGCGGACAGCGATAATACGATCCCCTTCGAAAAACATATGTTCGGTGCGGCAAAGGCCGATTCCTTCTGCGCCGAATTTGCGTGCCACTTCGGAATCATTCGGAGTGTCCGCGTTCGTACGCACATTTAATTTACGGGTTTTATCCGCCCAACTCATGAGCTTGGCAAAATCACCGGAAAGTTCTGCCTCCAAAGTTTTGAGCTTGCCTTTATAAACCTGCCCGAGGCTTCCATCGAGCGAAATAAAATCACCTTCTTTAACGATGATGGATCCTGAACGAAATTGTTTAGCTTTGTAATCGATTTGGATTTCGCCGACACCGGCCACGCAGCATTTTCCCATCCCGCGCGCAACCACCGCCGCGTGCGAAGTCATACCGCCGCGCGCCGTCAGAATCCCTTTTGCGGCATTCATTCCGCCGATATCTTCCGGTGAAGTTTCAATGCGCACTAAAATGACGGCTTCGCCTTTCGCCGCCCAAGTCTCGGCATCTTCTGCGTTAAAAACCACGCGGCCCGTTGCCGCTCCCGGAGAAGCAGGAAGTCCTTTGGCGATAATTTCTTTTTTTTCTTTGGGATCAAAAGTCGGGTGGAGA
>JACPXL010000096.1 GCA_016196555.1 Candidatus Omnitrophota bacterium
GCCGCATGCGTAGAAAGCGGTGTGTGGACATAATAGCCGACACCGCTTACTTCGATAATGGCTGCAAGCGGCATTTTTTCAACCAAACGGCCGGAGAGGAAATGATACATAGATCAAACTCCTTCTAAACGAGATCCTTCGCCCCTTGGCCTTTGGCCAAGGGACGGTAAATTGAATCCTATTAAATCCTTGCGCCTACGGCGCAAGGGTTCGCTACGCTCAGGATGACAGTAGAAATAGGAGAATGTATGGCTAAAATCGGTGTTGTGCTTTCCGGATGCGGAGTCATGGACGGGTCTGAAATTCACGAATCGGTTCTCACGCTTCTTGCTTTGGCGCGTGCGGGAGCCGAAGCTGTCTGTATGGCACCTGATATGGAGCAATATCATGTCATTAATCATTTGACCGGAAAGCCGGCGAGCGAAAAAAGAAATGTTCTGGTGGAGTCAGCGCGCATTGCCCGCGGAAAAATCCAAAATGTTAAAAATGTGAAGGCCCAAGATATCGACGGGCTTATTTTCCCTGGAGGCTACGGTGCTGCAAAAAATTTATGCACTTTTGCTTTCGATGGAGCGGCGTGCAAAGTCCATCCTGAGATTGCACGTCTTACCCGGGAAGTCCATGAAGCCGGCAAACCGATCGGGGCCATTTGTATTGCTCCGGCTTTGATCGGCAAAATTTTCGAAAAAGGGGCCATACGCCTTACCATCGGTAATGATCCTGAAACGGCCGGCGCCATTGAGAAAATGGGGCATCAGCATGTCCTTTGTTCGGTGGAACAAACCTGTTTGGATGAAGCGGCCCGAGTGGTGACAACGCCCGCTTATATGCTGGCAAAAAATCTAGCGGAAGCTTATGAAGGAATCGAAAAGCTGGTGCGGGAAGTTTTGAAATGCTTAAAAAAATAATTATTTTTGCTGCTTTGCTGGCGGTTTTTCTTTTCTTAATTCTGCCGCGCGCGGTAGGCTTTTATCTTGAACCCAAACTCGAGAGAAAACTGACGCAGCTTTTCGGCATGAAAGTGACCATTGAATATCTCCGCGGCCAGCCTTTGACCGGGCATGTCTGGGCCAACCGGATCACATTTTGGAATCAGCCGCAATTTTCTGACCGTCCCCATTTGGACATACGCGGGATTGAATTTGATATTGATTATATGGCCATTCGCCAAAAACGGGTCATTATCCGCAATGCCGTTTTTCATCACTCTTTTTATCTTCTCGAAAGAATTTCCACGGACAAAGGCACGGAAAATAATATTGTCACGTGGTGGCACCATATTAGGCACGAAACCGGAAATGATGTCGATTCTCCCGACAAAGAGGATGACGGCAGCCGCTGGTATATTTTTATTAATCGCGTTCGCTTTCGTGACGGCACTTTTATTTATCACGACCGGACCAATCTCGAAGCGGAGAAAAAGCTGGTATTTCAAAAATTCAATGCAGTTTACGAAGGGTTTGCCTGGCGTACCCTTTCGCCTTTGATTTTAAGCCAAAGGGTTTTTTTCTCCGGACTTTTTGGCGAAAAAAAGCCCGCCCCTTTCCGTATTTACGGCCGCGCCAATTTTGCCACCTCAGACATCAGTTTTAGATTGGACGGAATGATCAAAGGCGGGGATCTTGCCGAACAAAAAAATCTTTGGGAAGGTCTTCCCATGCAAATTGTCGGGGGAGAGTTCGATTTAAAAACCCGGGCAGTTTGCGTTCAGGATTATTTAAAATCAAAAAGTCTTTTGATTATGAAAAATGTTAAAGTTGCCCCCAGACCTTCGCCGGCGGAAAAAATTTGGGGATATCCGCTGCGCGCGTCGATGGGTTTTTTGCAGAATAAAAAAATCATTCGTTTGAAAGTGCCCGTGCAGGGCGACATCTCCGACCCTAAATTCGGATTTTGGCGCGCTTTTCGCGTGGCCTTCCAGGAATCTTTGCAAAAAAAAGTGGTTGGCGGCGTGCGTTTTTTACTGAAGGGAACGGCCAAACTCGCCACTCATACCCGTGAGGTTTTAGTCGAAGCGCCTACCAAGCTGGCTATTATGGTCAAACCGCTTGGCGGCCAGCTGGAAAAAAAGCAGAACGCGGGCTCTTAATATGAAATCAGGATTTGTGGCCATTATCGGACGTCCGAATGTGGGGAAGTCCACGCTTTTAAATCATTTGGTCGGAGAAAAACTTTCCGCTGTTTCTCCAAAACCGCAGACCACACGCCATCCCATACGCGGAATACTCACAAAACCTCAGGGGCAAATTATTTTTCTCGATATGCCTGGGCTGCACCGCCCGGTCGATTTGCTGGGCAATTGGATGGCCCAAGAAGTGGAGAAGGCCCTGCCGGAGGCGGACCTTGTAGTGTGGATGGTTATCCCTAAAATGCCGGCGGGCGAGGATGAAAGAATCCTGGATTCTCTGCGCGGGCTTGGCAAACCCATTATTTTGGCGGTCAATCAAATCGACCGTTATTCCAAACCGCAAATTCTTCCCGTACTGGACCAATATCAAAAACTTTTTTCTTTCACCGAACTCATTCCCATTTCTGCGGCCACAGGATTACAAACGGACATTTTGGTCGAAAAAATATTCGAACATCTTCCCGAAGGCCCCTTGCTTTTCCCGGAGGACCAAATTTCGGACCAAAACGAGCGTTTTATTGTCCGCGAAATGATTTCCGAGAAATTATTTCATTTTACCAGCGAGGAAATTCCTTATTCCACAACCGTGGTGATCGAGGATTTTAAAGAGAGAAAAGAAAATCTGGTCGATATTCAAGCCACGATTATCGTGGAAAAGGATTCTCAAAAAGCCATTATCATCGGAGAAGGCGGCAAGAAAATCAAACAACTGGGCCAGGCCGCGCGCCTTGACATTGAGCGCTTTCTGGGTAAAAAAGTTTTTCTGCAGCTGAGGGTAAAAACCATGCTCCATTGGAAACGCGATCAAGCTTCTTTGAAAAGACTGGGCTATGAGTGATCCCGCGCTTTTGATGTGCCCGCCCGACTATTATGATGTGATCTATGAAATCAATCCCTGGATGAGTGTGCGCCGTCAGGCCGATCATAAAAAAGCCGTGCGGCAGTGGACGGATTTTCATAATCTTCTCGTGAAAACTCTCAAAGCAAAAGTGGAGCTTTTGCAGGCCCAGCGCGGCCTGCCCGATATGGTGTTCACGGCCAATGCGGGGCTGGTTCATAAAAAGACATTTGTTCGAAGTAATTTCCGTCATAAAGAAAGAAAGGGCGAAGAAGTTTTTTACGAGGCCTGGTTCCGCAAAAAAGGATACCGCATCAAAACCATTCCCAAACCTTTTGCTTTTGAAGGGGAAGGGGACGCGCTTTTCATGGGCAAATTTCTTTACACGGGCTATCATTTTCGTTCCGATATCGAAGCCCACGATCTTGTGAGCGGTTATTTCAAGGCGGCCTATGACGGTCTCGAACTTCAAGACGCCTATTTTTATCATCTGGACACTTGTTTTGCTCCCCTCGATGAGGAATCGGCGCTGGTTTATCTGCCCGCCTTTGATCCTTATGCGCAGCTGATCTTAATTGAAAATATTCCTAATTTATTGAAAGTCGCGGAAGATGAGGCCCGCCGTTTCGCCTGCAATGCGGTCGTGATTGGGAAAAAGATTGTGATGCCGGAGGGATGTCCCAAAACCGCGAAGGAACTTGAAAAGCGGGGTTTTGATGTGTATTCTCTCGACTTTTCGGAATTCATCAAAGCAGGAGGGGCGGCCAAATGCCTGGTCCTCAAAATATGAACCATAAAGCCGTGGCGCTTCTTTCAGGAGGCCTGGATTCCAACCTTGCGGTGGCCATGGTCAAGGAGCAGGGAATAGAAATCGAAGCCATTAATTTTCAAACCATTTTTGGCTGCTGCAAGGATGACGCCCGCAAGGTCGCCCACAAGCTCGGAGTCTCTTTTACCGTCCTTTCGGTTCAGGATGATTATTTGAATAGGGTGGAAAAGCCCAAATATGGTTATGGGCGCGGAGTGAATCCATGCGTGGACTGCCGTATTTATATGTTCCAGACGGCCAAAAAATTTATGGAGCAGGCCGGGGCCTCTTTTTTAATTTCCGGGGAAGTCTTGCATCAGCGCCCTATGTCTCAAAAAAAGCGTGATTTTGAAACGATCGAGAAAGATTGCGAGCTTAACGGATTAATTCTCCGGCCCCTTTCTGCCAAGCTTTTACCGGTTACGGAACCTGAAAAAGCTGGTTTGGTTGACCGCGATAAATTCTACGGAGTTCAGGGCCGGTCCCGCACTAAACTTCTTGAGCTGGCCAAGCAATACGGAATTGAAGACCCGCCGTCTCCTTCGGCGGGCTGCGCGCTGACGTCGCCGGCTTTTGCTAAAAAGGTGCGCGATGTTTTTAGTCATCACCCGAATTATAACCGGTGGGAATTCGAAATTTTAAAAATCGGAAGGCATTTCAGGTTGGACCGAAAAACTAAAATCGTTATTTCGCGTAATCATACACAGAATGAATATCTCGAAGCGCTTCATCCCTCTGGGACTGTTCTTTTGATTTCCAGAAATTTCGGCGGTCCTCATGCGCTTTTAATCGGCGATGCTTCCGAAGAAAATCGCCGCAAAGCCGCGTCCTGCATGCTGCGATACAGCCAAAAACCGCTTCCGGACATTTGTGAAATTACTTTGAAAGGAAATGGACAAACAGAAAATCTTTATTTTGCGCCCGCGCTTGAAGCTGCGCAGCGAGAACTCGAGGAGCTCCGCATCGTATGAGTAAAACTGACTGCCCTAAAATCCGCGCCGTCATTTTTGACCTTGGCAATGTGCTGCTCAATTACGACGCTTACAAAGCGGCCAAGCGTTTTGCTAAACAATGTAAGGTTCCGCTTCTAAATGTCTGGATTCATTTTTTCACTTCTCCTACGGAAAAGGCGTACACCCGCGGCGAAATTTCATCCTACGCATTCTATCGCCACGCTAAACAGTCCCTGCGCTTTCCGGTGGATTACAAAACCTTCAAACATTATTGGAATGATATTTTTTGGGAAAACGAGGGAATGGACGAAGTGCTCCGCAAGCTAAAAAAACATTATCCTCTTTATCTTATTTCCAATACCAATCAAATGCATTTTGATCATGTGAAAGAAAAGTTCCGGATTTTGAGGCATTTCAAGAAAACCTTTCCTTCTCATGAAATGGGCGCGCGCAAACCCGATCCGGAAATCTATTTGAAGGTGCTCAAAAAAGCGCGTCTTCTTCCGCAAGAAACCGTATTTATTGATGATGTCGAAAAATTCGTCGAAGGCGCGCGCAAAGTGGGGATGCATGCCATTCGCTTCCGTCATCGCGAACAGCTCCTCCGGGACCTCCACAAACTTTCCGTTAAAATCTGAATTTTTTTAAGTATAATACCCGCGATGAATAATATTCTTAAAACCACTCTTTTGCTGGCTTCGCTCACTATTCTGCTGATGGCCTTCGGCCAGTTGTTAGGCGGTACGCAGGGGATGACCACGGCTTTTATTATCGCCTGTCTCATAAATCTCGGAGCTTATTGGTTTAGCGACCGTCTTGTCCTTTCCATGTACCGGGCCGTTCCCATTTCCGAAATGGAATATCCGGAAGTTTTTGCCATTGTGAAGGAGCTTGCGGCTGAAAGTAAAATTCCCATGCCGCGCATTTATTTAATTCCGAGCGCATCGCCCAATGCTTTTGCCACGGGACGAAATCCGAATAATGCTGTGATCGGCGTAACACAGGGACTGCTTGAACTTTTGAAGCGCGAAGAATTAAAAGGTGTGCTGGCCCACGAACTGGGCCATGTGCTCAATCGCGATATTTTAATTTCATCCATCGCCGCCACGCTTGCCGGCGCCATCAGTTTTCTTGCTTCGACGGTAAGATGGGGGCTTATGCTCGGGGGCAGCCGGCGCCAGGAAGAAGAGCGCGGCAATCCTTTCGTTTTGCTGATGATGTCACTGCTTCTTCCGATTGCGGCAACGCTGATTCAGCTGGCGGTTTCCCGTTCCCGGGAATATGGGGCCGACGAATCGGGCGGACGGCTTTGCGGCAGTCCGCTTTACCTCGCCAGTGCCCTTCGCAAATTGGACCATGAAATTAAGCAGGTCCCAATGCGCGATTCCGAGCCGGTGACGGCCCATCTCTTTATTCTCAACCCTCTGCGGGGGGACGCCTTTGCCCGGCTTTTTTCCACCCACCCGCCTATTGAGGAGAGAATCGCCCGGCTGGAAAAAATGGCCCGGCAGAAATCTGAAATATAATTTGAAGATATTGAAAATATTGACGTTATTTTAGAGTACAGCTAGAATGCACCATACTTTAAAACTTGGAGGAATCAAAAATGTCCTACGTTATTATTGAGAAATGCCTTGGTGAACGTTACGCATCCTGTGTTTCAGTCTGCCCTGTCGATTGCATTTATCCTGGAGATTATAAAGGGGAAGAATTCATGGTCATCGACCCCGCCATTTGTATCACCTGCGGTGCCTGCCTTCCGGAATGCCCCATCGGCGCCATTGTGGAATCCGAAGATTACAGCCCCGAATGGGCCAAGATCAACGCAGAATTATCACCTTCCTATAAAGCCAATCCGAAAGTTCCCGAGCGCGCCAAAGACGATCCGCCGCGCAAGCCGGGCAACAAGTTAGTTCAGTAGTTTAGGCAAGGGGCAATGCCGACCAAGAAAGCGAACAAAAGCGGTCCTGCCCAGCCTGAAGCCGGCAGTAAAAATATTCTAGAACAAGCCCTTCATCATTACGTCGAAGATTTTATTGCGAACAATCATGCCGCGAAAGTTGTGGCCGACGGGCTTCGTGTCATAGGCCCCGGCTTTTGGCCCGTGATTGATCATCTCACATTCCGCACTCATCATGTCGAGGAACGCGCCAAAGAATTTCTCGCCCAAGGTTATGCCTACGATTCAAAACTTGGAATTATCGAATATGAAAATTGGTGGGCCAAAGTTTATCGTAAACATGGGTACCCTGTTCTTTTTATTGATCAAGCCTATGAAGGAAAGCGGGGAAAGGGGAGTCTCATTCCTGATTGGGTGGATACTTTTGGCGACAAAGTCCTTCATCACGTCGCAATTCGAGTTGAAGATATTGAAAAAGCGATTTATTATTTGGAAAAACAGGGTGTCGCTTTTGCAGGTAAAATTGTCGGCGATAAAGGAACTGATCTCAGACAGATTTTTACGGCCCCGGAAATGAAAAATAGAAAGGCCTTCAGCGTGGTGGAATTGACCGAGCGTCACAACGGCTATGAAGGATTTCTTCCTCCGCAGGCCGATGGGCTGATGGAATCCACGAGGGTCTCGCGTTCATGATTATTGGTCTTACAGGGAAAAACGGTTCGGGAAAAGGGGAGGTCGCCAAATATCTCCAGGAAAGAGGCTTTCATTATTATTCCTTGTCCGATGTGCTGCGCGAAGAAGCTCAAAAGGAAAATAAACCGGTAACGCGCGATATTCTGGTGGAGCTTGGCAATCAACTCCGCGGTGCGCACGGTCCCGCGGTCCTTGCGGAAAAAATATTTGCCCGGCTTGATCCCGAAAAAAATTATGTCATTGATTCTCTCCGCCATCCTTCAGAAATTCAGGTTTTCCGCCGCCGCCGCGATTTTATTCTGACCACCGTCCGTGCCCCGGAGAAATTACGTTTTGAACGGCTGCGTCAGCGCGGGCGCGAGAGTGATCCAAAAGATTTCGAACAATTTCAAAATCTTGAAGGCCGCGAAGCCAAGAGTGTTACGAACAGTGACCAGCAGCTTGATCAGGCCATTTCTATGGCGGATGTGGTGGTGGACAATACCGGGCCCCTTAAGGCGCTGCATGAAAAAGTCAAAGAAGTGCTGCTTGAGTTTTCCAAAAAAGAATCGCGCCCTGAGTGGGACCCTTATTTTATGGGCATCGCCAAAGTGGTGGCCCTGCGTTCTAATTGCATCAAACGCAAAGTTGCGGCCGTGATTGTGAAGGACAAACGCATTATTGCGACCGGCTATAATGGAACGCCGCGCGGCGTAAAAAACTGCAATGAGGGCGGCTGTCCGCGCTGCAATAATATTGATGCTTCCGGAAAAGGGCTTGAGGAATGTTTGTGTTCTCATGCCGAAGAAAATTCCATTGTTCAGTCCGCTTATCACGGAGTGAATATCAAAGACTCCGTTTTATACACCACTTTTTCTCCCTGCCTGATGTGCACCAAAATGATTATCAATGCCGGCATTAAAGAAGTGGTTTATAACATTGATTATTCCATGAGTGAAATCTCTCTCAAGCTTCTGACCGAAGCGGGAATCAATGTTAAAAAGTTGACCATCAGCTAAACAAGTCTAGACACTCCCGATTTCCTGTTTTATACTGTTTTCACCATGCCGGACAATTCTCAAATCATACGCAAAAGCTTCGGCCTTAAAGAGCAAGTCCGCCCTGCACTTGAAGCCAATTATCACAGCTCTCTAGTTGACCGCATTAAATCAGAAGGCTACCGGCTGGAACGAGGCCGCCTGACCATTTATCTCGCCGAGGAATTCGGATTTTGTTACGGCGTGGACAGGGCCATCGATTATGCCTACGAAACCAAGGCCAAATTTCCCGATAAAAATATTTACCTGACCAATGAAATTATTCATAACCCGCAGGTGAATGCTAAATTGCGGGAACTCGGCGTGCAATTTTTGTCCGGCCCTTACAGCAGCGGAAAAACTCTGCAGCATGTGGAAGAAGGAGACGTCGTCATTATTCCGGCTTTCGGCACGACCATTACAGAACTCGATGAGCTTCAGCGCCGCGGCGCCATTCTGGTGGATACCACGTGCGGCTCTGTGATGAGTGTTTGGAAACGTGTCGAGTCTTACGCGCGCGAAGGATTTACCTCCATTATTCACGGCAAATACGATCATGAGGAAACTTGCGCCACGAGTTCGAGGGCCATGCAATATCCGGGCGGGAAATATTTGATTGTACGTGACAAGTCTCAGGCAAAAATGGTTTGCGATTATATCGAAGGCCGCGGCAATCGTGAAAGTTTCATCCGAGAATTCCAGAATGCGGTGTCAGCCGGTTTTGATCTTGATGCTGATTTGGGGCGAATAGGATGCGCCAATCAAACCACCATGCTCTCCAGCGAGTCGCTTGAAATCGCCAATATGCTTCAGGAATCGCTGGGCAAGCGTTATGGTGTGGAGGAACTTCCCAAACGTTTCCGCCATTTCGACACCATTTGCTCGGCCACGCAGGACCGTCAGGACGCCGTGTTGAAACTTGCGCGCCGTCAGGCAGTCGATATCATGATTGTGGTGGGCGGCTATAACTCCAGCAACACCGGTCATTTGGTAGAAATTTCCCTGGAATTCTGTCCGGCCTTTCACATCCGTGATGCAGAATGCATTATTTCCAAAAATAAAATCCGGCATAAAAAAGTTTTCAATTCCGAGATCATTGAAACCGACAACTGGCTTCCTGAAGGCCCGGTCAAAATCGGGGTGACGGCCGGGGCCTCAACGCCCAATCGCGTGATTGAAGAAGTCATCGAGAGGATTCTGAAAATTGCTTGAATGAGATGCCAAAGCCGGTCACGATTTACACCACGAGTTATTGCCCTTTTTGCACACGGGCCAAAAATTTGCTGAAGCAGAAGAACATTTCTTTCAAAGAAGTTGACATTACGGAAGACAACAAAACCCGCGAGGCCATCGAAAAGAAAACCGGGTGGATGACAGTCCCGATGATTTTTATCGGGGAAGAATTTGTCGGGGGTTCTGATGAACTTTATGCTTTGAACGCGTCAGGCGAACTGGATAAGAAACTTGCGTCATCCTGAACGAAGTGAAGGATCTCATGAGATTCTTCGGCCTCAGAATGACGATGCTGAAAGGAGAACATCCGTGTTAAAACCATTTGCCACGAAACTTGATGAAAAAGTGATTCAAAAGCTGGACGAAATTGCACAGAAAACCCAGATTCCGAAATCCCGTTTGTGCCGTCAGGCCATTGAACTTCTCGCGGCCCATTATGAAAGAGTGGAAGAAAATATGCATATGGGAGAAAAGGTCCGTCAGCGTGAAACCGTGAGCGTTTCGGATTCTTTGGTCCAGGAAGTTAAATAAAGAGCTTCATGTCCAGCAACGCTCCCGTCAAATGGTATCATGGCATTATCGCTGTTCTCGTCGCCCTTTTTGTCTTGGGGCCCTTCGCTTTCCTGCTTCTTTGGAAAAGCCCGCGATTTAATTTTTTCTGGAAATTAGTTTTGACCCTTGCCGTGACGGTGATCACCGCTTATGCCTTTTGGGCCAGCTGGCAATTAGGGGTTTCTCTGGCGAAACAAATGGGTGAGCTGAAAATTCAGGGGCTTATTTAGGACGTCCGAGGGCGTTCGAAATTAAAAGCAAAATCCAGCCGGTCAATGCCGGAAAAACAAGAAGCCAAAGCGCGGTTCTAAACCCCGCCAAATCCGCAGCGATCGAAAACACCAGACTTCCAATCACAGAAATCTTAGTGGTCAATCCGTAAAGTCCAAAATATTCACCCACATTTTGGGCCGGCGCCTTTTCAATCAGAACTTTCCTGCCGGCGGTCCAAATTCCCGCAATGGCGAAAGCCCCGCCGATTAAACTGACCGCGATGAAGATTTTGAAATTCTGCACCATGGCCAAAATGGCCAGGGTGACTGACAAAACGGCGGCCGAAAGAAGCATGGTTTTCATCGCGCCCCAGCGGTCCGTGAGAAAGCCGGCCAAAATTCCCGCTAAAAACGCAGAGGCATTTAAAGCCATCATTAAATAAATAAGCGTTCCTTGAGTTGGATGAAAAACTTCCCGCGCGTAAACCGAAAACCAGAAAATGGTGCTGTTAAGAGCGTCCACCACAAAGAAATTCCCCCCAAGAAAAAGCAGTAAGTCCATTCTGGCGCTCAGACAGCGGATAGTTTGAATGATTTTTTGCCATTCCGATTTCCATAAAGACCAGCGGAAAAAAATAGGGGACTCGATTTTTCTTTCCGGAACTAAAAAAAAAGCGGGCAGCGAAAAAACCAGAAAGAGAATTCCAGCTGCTGAAAACACCGCCGGCGTTCCGAAGCGTTTTTCTACCCAATGAGCAATCGGGAGTGCTACGAGAACTCCGAGATAACCCAGACCGGTCCCGAGACCGGAAACCA
>JACPXL010000090.1 GCA_016196555.1 Candidatus Omnitrophota bacterium
AGGATTGACCCACGCCAGACGAATGCGATGAGAGCCAGCCGCAAGATCCAAAAGCATTTTGCCGTCATGTTCGGTAATCGCATCGGCTTCAACCCGGACAAACCCAGCCGGTTTTGTATTTCCATCCACATAAACGGCAAAGGTGAAATGATCGAAAGGCGCCAAGAAAACCGGGTCCCCTGCAATTCCACTGGCGGCGGCAAAAGACAAGGCCCGGACATTCAATTCATAATGCCCCAAACCGGCGACATCAAAATCATAATCCAAATGATATTCTTTAGGCTCGGATTGTCCTTCCGCTCCCGCCCTTCCATTATTCCAAGCAAAGGTGTCGCTGCGATGGACCGCTTCATCGCCTGCACGGCGCACAAATGTCATACCCAATCTTGAAGTGATCGCAGCATAATCAGCCGCATCAGTCACACCATTTCCATCCACATCGGTTTGTAGGGTCCGTGTATCCGCAACCGTCACCACATCCGCGGCGGAATCATAACTCACAAGGTACGGCACGCCGCCGATTGTCACAAGACCCGTGGAAGCATTTGTCGTAAATGGCTGACCGCCGGCTGTCAAGGTCCAGGTATTTTGGGCCGCGTCCTTCGTGACTTGATAAGAAGTTCCATTCACAACAACAATGCGTTCTGGACGCGCTTGGCTTACTTCCGGCAGTTTTTCGAGGAGTTGAATATTTCCATTTTCATCCGTGCGCACTTGAATCACTCGCCCATTGATCGTAACGCTGCCATCCCCATTTTGAGCAATCGATTGCCACGAAGACGAAAAGCCGTAATTTTCATTGCCCAAATACTGCACTAGATAAACCGTCCCATTGATGGAGATTTCACGGGCGGAAATATATTCAATGTTGAGCGCTATTTCTTCAAGCGATACCGTATCGTCACTTGCCACGGTGAGCTTGTAAGGAATGCCGAAAATAGAAACCTGCATGGTCTCGGCCTGACTCTTAAACAGATTGGTGCCGTCGCTAAACAGGAATTCATTCGGATTGGCCTGTGAACGCGCCACGCTGAGAACACGGTTTGCGATTCGAAGCGTTTGGAGGAAGACAGGGCGCGTATCTGGAATTATTTCGATTAATTGTTTTAAAATTCCGCCTTCAAAAACCGGCGTATAGTCATAGCCGTCTAAATTGATGCTCTTGGCATCTGGGGCAATATCATAAACCTGCGTCCCATTATCAAGACGCGTTATGTTCCCGCTATGGGTCACACGGTAACGATAACCATTGATTTCAATCACCCGATCGGCCACAAATTCACTCTGAACGGCAGCTTCACGAAGCGTGAGACGATTTTCCGTGCCAAGCATATCTTCGATTTTGAAAATGCGTCCTTCCAAAATCACTTTGCCGTCCCGGCCAGAAATTAACCGTTCACCGGTAGCAAGATTTTCAAATCGATATTGAATATATTCGGGTTCCCATTGATTGATTTCTTCATTCCAGCGCCCGGGAATTTGCACCGCATGAACCCAATAATCTTTGCCGCGGAAAGTCACGCTTTGAACCGGCATTCCGGTCAGCAAATGATCTTCGCGCGAGACGGGAATAGTCCGAGGCGTTTTTTCAATTACCAACTCATAATCCAAACCATTGATGCGGAAATGGCCTGCACCATCGGCTGTAACCGGCGCTTCCGTTCCGGAAACAAGTTGATAGCCCCCATCCTGAAGTTGAACGATCTCATATCTTTTGCCGGCGAGATCCACAAAACTCCGGTCAGAAACAAGTGCGCTGCGAGCCGCCTGCGGATTTTGAGCGATCAAAGCCGCGAGAATGGCTTCGTCTTTTTGGTCCACGACATAGTCACGATTCAAATCCGCCTGATAGGCATTCTCCGCCATGACAAACACATCTTTGACTTGAATGTTATAGCCGCCGATAACTTCTCCTTGACCATAAATTTTGGGCACATCCCAGACAAATTTAAGATCATGAATTCCCTTTTCAAGTAATACCTTAAGGGCGGCGCGCTGAAATTCTTCAGTGCCCGGCGTCAGATGAAAATCTCCGAAATATTTTCCATCAACATAAACGTGGAATGTATGGTCGGCCGCAAGCTCCTTCTTTCCTGAGTATGCATAAACAGCATTCTGAAGATCGGTCAACAGTTTGACTGAAAGGCCGACTTCGTAAAAACCGTCTTTCGTCACTTGGGCCTGATAGTTCAGTTCATTGGTGCTAAATTTATCGCCCAAGTTGCGCAGATCACGTCCGCTCAAAATATTGGCCGGCGGCAAGTTCTCAGCGTTCGAGCGGCTATCGCCAAATAAAGCCGGGGCTGAATAAAGCGTGCCGTTGGTTTCTTCAAAACCAAAGGTATCGCGCGTGCTGACATATTCGCCGTAGCCGTCATTGAAACGATAAGGGTGCAGCGGGTCGGAAGGATCATAAATCACCGTATAATAGCGGCCGTCGATTTCGAGTTTTTGCACTTCAAAACTCTTCACATGCATTTCTTCCAGCGCAACATCTCCGGCTTCTGAAACGCTGACCTTGAATAAAGTTTTATTATCAAAAGATACGGTTTGATTGGCCGGTTCAGACCAGTACGTTCCGTCTTTGGATACAAAACGATAGCTCGTCGCATTGGAATTACGATCGTTCGATTCACGGAAGACCAAATAATCCACATCATTGACTTGAATGCGCATCGCAACCATGGAACTTGCCGTCGGTTCGGTCAAGCGAAGGACTTTCGTATCAAGCACCGTCAGCTTGTATTCCAATTTCACGAAGCGGCGATTATTCTGCGAAGGCAATGTTTCGAGAATTTCATAATTATTTTCATCTTCAAAACCAGGCTGCGTAAATTTCCACGTCATTTCCTGCATGTTGTAAGTTTGTTCCGCATACAGGACCTGTTTTATCTTTGACGTTTGCAAGGTCTCAGAAATTGCCAGTTCCAAGGAATAGGGCTTTCCGTTGAGACTGATTTGCGCGCGCGGCGTCAAACGGGCGCCGCTTACTTTATCGCGATCTTCAACTTTGCCTGAGAACACCATGTGATTACCGTCTGTGATAAAAACAAGAAACTCATTTTGATCATTGCGGGTGACAAAGCTCTGATAATATGTTCCGTCCAAAATGAATGTCCCTTCTGAAGCCTCGACGGATTTGATCACTTCCGTAAGCGCAAAACGGCCTTGCGCATCCTGACTGGTGACAAAGGTTTTGTCATAAATGCGAATTGTATTGTTTTCCGGGTCACTTATAAATTGAACGCCGGTCTGATAATAATCCGTCATAATAATCCGGCCGTCATTATCCTTCACCCAGCCGTACACACGGCCTGAAAGCTCAACATATTGCCCCGGCTGAACCGTACTTTGCGCGGGGCTTTTCAGAACCAGCGTCACGCGGCCCGCTGCATTTTCCTGAATGTCATAAAGTTTGCCGTCAATGAGAACGAGCTTGTTCACGGCGTCGCCTGTATAGCGTTTCGGATTGGCGGTGTAGGCCTCACGGAAAATATAGCCGTCCGCATTTTTGATGACCTGGAAATAGCGGTTCCCCAGTTTGATATCCGGAAGGTCAAAACTTTGAATTTGATCGGGCGCAATATCCACATTGGACGGATCATCAATATCAATCATAAGTTCGCGCTCAATGCCGTCATTCAAAGTCACAGTGTTACGAATCGGATTGCTCTCATATAAATTGGGAATGTAGGAAGGCGTGTCATCCACAGTTCTGCAGCCGCCCTCTCCGCAGGATTGCGTGACCCATGTAATTTTTGGCATGCCGCCGCCAACCTGAACGTTATAACTCCCCTGGCTTTGATGAATTTCGTAAAGATGGCCGTCCACCATCACTCCCTGGCGGGACCCGTAAGTTTCATTTAAAAGTTCCAAGCGGACTTTATTATCAACGGAAGAATACTTCACGGAGTAACGGCGCTCTTCCAGCATGATTTGGTTGAATTTATCGGTGGCGACAGTCACTCCTCCGTCACGGCCATCCGTTAACCAAATCGCCCCATTCGAAGTGCGGAACGCATACAATTCATAATTATGGCCGGCCGGTGTTTCAATAATGGCTTGATTGGCAAATTCAACGCCGCCGGCAAAATTCGGAATTTCAAAGCTAAGCGGCAGGCTGGGATTTGAAACGGAATGAAAATGAACCGACGTATAAAAAACACCGTTACGCTGGCTGTTGGAAACATCTTCCAGGATCGCCGTTTCACCAAAATGGCTGATGGGTTTTTTCTCGGTCAAAATCCAGCGCTGAGTGAGCGGGTCGCGGCTGATATCGAAGATGTAACGGTCGCCGATTTTAATCGTCTTTCCATCCGGATCACTCTTCAGCGCTTCGCCATCACGCCCAGTCAGAATAACTTCCCGGCCTTCGCCGCGGCGGATTTGATAAAGCTGATCATTAATTTCGAGCGTGTCCACCACGGAAAGCGTTCCCGCCGGCCGGCTGCGAATCACAAAATATTTCTGATTGACTGGATTTTGAAGAACCTGATAGGCCTCGCCATTCAAATTCAGCGTTTTTGCCGAAACCGTATAACCAAACGCATCCGGATCAGCCAGAACATCGTTGAGGCTGTAAGTTTCCCATTGATTGGACCCCGAAGCATAATCAAATCCGCTGAGCTTGGCATGTTCCAGCACTGAGCCTTTCAAGCCTTCCAAATTGACGAAGGTGCTGTCGAAAAGGCTCCAATCCGTGGCCGCTGTATTTCCATTTTCATCTTTTAAGCGATAGGCCAAAAGGAATGGCTGGCCGGCATTGTCCAAATGATAAGAAGTCAGTTCTTTAAGAAATGGTGTTTGAGTGACCGGATCAATGAACGGATCGTAAGGAACGCCGTCAATCACGAGTCCCCGATCGCGGAAATTATTTTCCCGGTCATTGGAAAAGCTGGCCAGCGGACCGTTGTCCGCCACAAAGGAAGCATTTCCGTTGTAAGCAGGCTCGAACACACGGTTAATTCCGCCAATCCACGGATGCTGAATGTTGTATTCATCCTGATAAATCTGCAAGGCGCGGACCGGCAAGTAGAGATTGCGGAAACGGCCCGTGGCATTGCTATGATTCGGCGTGTCAAAAAGAATGTCATAGGCCCCGTCAAATTGGCTACGCCCCGCAAAGAGCTGGCCGAAAATATCTCCGTCATAAGGTTCTTCCACCGGGAAGCCCGAGCGATCATTAATGAAGGTCGGAATTTCATCGGAATAATTTTGCAGCGGTGTGGGATCAAGCTGCCATGGGGCTTCATAAAGCAAGCGGGTCAATTTCAGCGCATTAAAGCCCGATACAAATTGATCGCTATAACCCGCCAGATCATTATGAATATATTCTCCGTCAAAAAGCCGCTGCAGATTTTCCGGGCTCAAATCTCCCAATTGGGAAACTGAAACATCATCAAAAAATTGTTCGTAGGTCTTTAAGAAATCTGCGATCTTTTTCGAATAACCCAGAATGCGGACATAATCCTGAGGATTCGAAGGAATTTGTTTTTCGGTCACCGTCAAATCGCCCGTGGCCGGATTATAGGAAATGATATAGGGCTTCTTAACAGAGTCGGCCGGTTCCCATTGAATCGGTCCGTAAGGATTGTCGGGTTGATCGAGTTTATATTGAACCGGACGTTTAGCCGGAGAAATGAGCTCGATTTCACCTGCGCTCGTATAAGTTTTAAGGCCTTCCGCGAATGTGACCGTTCCGTCTTCATGAATTTGATAGGACAAACTGTGCTGGCCGATTCCGAGTTTGCCGGCGCCCGAAGGAACGGAAATTTCATACTGTTCAGTCAGCGTCAGTTCCTGAGTGTTGACGTTATAAGCGATGAAATAAGTATTTCCATCCGCCAGCGTCACAGCCGGCTTGCCGGTTTTGTTATCACTCAAATAAGTATTCACTCCGTCCAAGAATTCGAATCTTCCATCAGAACGCAGTGAGTAGTTGTATCCGGCCGCGTCATTTCCAACCCGAACCGCCAGACGGCCCGGCACTTGCCGGCTGATCATATGATCTTCGATCAGGGAAACTTTTCCATTCGCCGCATCGACTTGAACCCGGTAAGTCTTGTCATCAATCTCAACTTTTTGCGTGACAGGATAAACTGTCCCGGATTCGGATTCCGTCACTGCCCATTGTCCCGTCACTGGATTTTTCTCGGCAAAATAATAACGCGCGGTCTGGACCACATCCGTGGAAATTTCTAACTGCGGCATGACCTGAACATTGGCTGCGCCTCCCTTGTCCACCACATCCATTTTCACGCGGGTCCCGAAATAATCCGCATTGGACGCGCCTTCATCGTAATAAACCCGCGGCCCATAATGAATTTCCATTTTCACGGCGCCGCCCTTTCCATCGGGCAGCTGAACATATTCGCGTACGCACTTTTCGCCGCAGCTTTCGGTCCAGGAATTGTAATAAGTCCCTTCGGAATAGAAACTATGGTCCTTGGTGCTGCGCTCATACATATAGAAGAGCCGGCCGTCGACCATGACCGCATAAGCATAGACGCGCGGATAGGTGTCGAGGCGGAGCGTTGCTTCCGGCAAATCAATGGTGTATTGATTGCGGTCTGTGCTCAGAATGTCATAAGAGTCACAATCTGAATTATGGCAAGCCATCGCACTGCCCTGAAATTTATAAGTTCTGTTTTCAAAGATGGCGTCATCCTGCTGAGTAAACCGGAACAGCGGACGCTGCATGTGTTTGTCCCCGGTCAGCGTATTTTCAACCATATCAATGACGTTGTAATCGAACTCATAAGTTTTCCCGGCAAAAGTGACCCGCCGCGTCGTGGACGGCATTTTAATTTCAAGGAGTTCCACTGGCTGACTTTCGATATGGTCCCGTTCCCAGACATGAAGTTTTCCAGTTGCTTGATCGTAATTCACCTGAAAAATTTTATTACTATTGAGATCCAGAAGATTCGTCAGCGAGGAATACGCTACGTCTTCATCATGCGTAAAGGAAAAGCGGCCGTCCTTTTCCTGGCGGATAACATAGATGGTATCGCCAATTGCGATCAATTTTCGGGACAGCGAAGAAGAAATCTCTGTATCACCCGCCAGAGTCACAACACCGTCTTCATGGATAATCACTTCATAGCTTTTACCATGAAGCGTCACGGTACCGCTGATACCCGACTGGACAATTTGGCCTGCTTCGTCGCGGAAATTTAAGAGAGTATCCGAAACTCTTTCCACTTCATAAATATGCGCGCCCAGGATAATGGACACTTGATCGCGGGAGAATTCATTGATATAGACCTGCGTGAGCTTAATCCGTCCGTTCGCGTCCACTTGAATCATATAGTCGTGATCATCCGCCAGCTTGACCGTTCCCGTTGTAGCGCTTGAAACAAAAACGCGGTTAAGACCGGCAAACCGGTATTCATTCGCGCTGAATTTCTCCGCCCGGTAGCGAACGCCATTAATGGAAAGGAGCTGAACATCGCGGCTTTCGATGCCCGAAAGTTTCGATTTGAAATGAATCCAGCCCGTGGAGGGATCTCTCGTAATGTCATAATTTTCTTCTCCAAACACAAGTTCGGAAGTTGAAGCCGGGATGGTGAG
>JACPXL010000091.1 GCA_016196555.1 Candidatus Omnitrophota bacterium
GCCCGCAAAGATTTGGGTCTGCCCGAAGAGGTGACGGAATCGGAGATTAAAAAGGCCTACCGTGGGCTTGCCAAAAAGTTTCATCCGGATCAGACGGGTGAGAATCCAGAGGCTGAGACGACGTTTCGGCGAATCGATGCCTCCTACAAGCTTCTTTCGAAATATTGTGAAAGAAACCCTAGAAAGGAATATCGTTTCTCGCCGGAAGAATTCGGCGAAAAAATCATTTTATTGGATCGCGATGAAAGGGATGAACGCCTATGACGAAGGAGGGACGTTACCTCTATTGTTTGATCGAAGGGACTCACGAGGGCTCCTTTCAGTCTTGCGGGGTAGGGAACGGGAAGGTTGACGTTAGAACCGTTCCGTTTCGTGATATTTCAGCGGTTGTAAGCGAATCGGCCTTAGACCTCGTTCGGGCGACTCCTGAGAACTGCATGCAACATGAGAAGGTTCTCGAGGAGGTCGTAAGGAATCACCCCGTGATCCTTCCTTTTGAATTCGGAACCGTGGCGCCGGATCAAAAGGGGGTTGAGGCCATGCTTCGGAAGAATTATCCTCAGATCCGAAGCACCCTCAGGAAAATCTCCGGCCGCGTGGAAGTCAACGTGAAGGCTGTCTGGCGGGAGATGAAGGATGTTTTTCAAGAAATTTTGGACGAGCACAAGATGATTGCCCATTACAAAGCGGAGATCGCCAAAAAACCTTTTGATGGAACGTACCCGGACCGGATCAAAATTGGCCAAATGATCTCAGAGGCATTGAGAGAAAAGAAAGAAAAAGAAACTGAAAAGTTGATCCGCTCGCTCCGGCGGCATGCGAAGGACCTGATGCGAGGTCCCACGTTCGGGGACGAGATGATTATGAATGTCTCTTTTTTGCTTCCCCGAGAAAAAAAAGAACCCTTTGAAAAGGATGTTCACACCCTGGGAGACCAATACGAAGGAAAGATCGACTTTAAATACGAAGACGAGAGGCCTCCTTATAGCTTTGTCAATTTGAATTTGAGAGTGAAAACATGAGTACGCGAGAAGGAAAATACATGTATTGCATTATTGAATGCGATGGGGCTAAGAACTTCGGTGCGATCGGGGTGGGTGGAAGAGGCGATGAACTTACCACCGTGAGCTATCAGAGTTTAAGCGCTGTGGTGTGCCATTCTCCCGTGATCGAGTACCGCGTGACACGTGAGAATACCATGACCCACCAGAGCGCGATTGAGACGGTGATGAAAGAATATCCCGTGCTTCC
>JACPXL010000095.1 GCA_016196555.1 Candidatus Omnitrophota bacterium
AAAAGCGGCCTTTTTGGCGTGCGCCTTATCAATCAAGACGAAGATTTGGCCAATACGGTTTTCAAGTTGAATCGTTCGGATAAAGAAAATGGAGTGTTTGAATTCGTTTTTGAAAAGCCCGGCGAATACCGGCTGACCAAAGAATTTGCTTTAAATAACGAGACGCCGGTTATCGATTTGCGCGTACGGGTCGAAAATGTCTCCCCGCGCGAAAAACATTTCCCTTTGGGGATTTATTACGCGATTCAGTACGGGCAGGTGGAGAATTTACAGCAGGAAATGTTCGAGGCGGTTGTTTCAACACCCGAAAAAATCGAAGCGCGTCATCAGCATGACATTGCAAAAAAAGGAATGTCTGTTTCCAAAGAAATTTTATGGGGCGGCTTGATCAGAAAATATTTTGCTCTCTTGATCAAACCGGACTATAAGGCCATCGCGAGTGAATCCAAAGCCGACGAAGAAAAGATAGAGACCGATCTTCGTCTTGAACCTCTCACGATTGCTGCTGGAGCGAGCGAACAGCATGATTTTTTGATCTATGCAGGGCCGCAGCGCTACGAAACGCTGAAAAGTTTTGATCTTGGGTTTGAAGATTTGCTTTCCCGCGGATTTTTCGGCACTTTTAAAATCTGGCTTCTGCGGGCGCTGAAATTCAGCCATCGTTTTACGCACAACTTCGGCTGGGACATTATTATCCTTACCCTGATTCTCAAAGGGCTTTTTACGCCGCTCACCCATATGAGTTTTGAATCCATGAAAAAAATGCAGGCGATTCAGCCGAAAATGAAATCCCTGCAGGAAAGATATAAAAAAGACCCGTCCCGTTTGAATCGCGAAATGATGGAGCTCTACAAAAGAAATCGCGTCAATCCCATGGCCGGATGCCTTCCCATGCTTTGCCAAATCCCGGTTTTTATCGCCTTCTATCAAGTGTTGAATGAGGCCATTGAGCTCAAAGGGGCCCCGTTTATTTTTTGGATTCAAAATCTCTCGGAACCTGACCGGCTTTTCCATTTTGGTTTTACCATTCCTTTTGTGGGAGACGCCTTTCACTTTTTGCCTCTTTTAATGATAGGTTCGATGGTCTGGCAGCAAAAGTTAACGCCGCAGGTTGGGTCCACGCCCGAACAAGCCAAAATGTTCGCGTTTATGCCGGTGATTTTTGGATTTATTTTTTACAAAATGCCTTCCGGTCTTGTGTTGTATTGGTTTGTCAACAACATGCTGTCGATTATTCATCAAATTTTCGTCAAACGCATGGTGGTTGTTCTGCATCACGAAGACCGCGAATAATACAAACCTCGATTTAAAAATTTTATGAACTCCACACAAAAATATGACGCCATCATTGTCGGCGCAGGCCACGCTGGGATCGAAGCTTCCCTTTCCATTGCACGGGCGGGTTATCAGGTTTTGCTTTTGACCATGGACTTGGATTCCGTCGGAAAAATGTCCTGCAATCCGGCCATCGGCGGAATTGCCAAAGGCCATATGGTGCGAGAAATCGACGCGCTTGGCGGCCAGATGGCTCTTGCAACAGATGCCACCGGAATTCAATTTCGCATGCTGAACCGCTCGAAAGGTTCCGCGGTGTGGGCCCCGCGCGCGCAAGCAGATAAAAAACAGTATCAGACTTATATGCGCTCGGCGATTGAGCGGGAAAAAAATATTGATTTAAAACAAGGCCAAGCCGTTGAAATTTTAATTGAAGCCGGAAAATGTTACGGCATTCGCACGCAAGTGGGCGAAGAATTTCACGGCGAAACGGTGATTTTAACCACCGGAACTTTTCTTCAGGGTTTGATTCATGTGGGCCAGGTCCATTATCCCGGAGGACGCGGCGGCGAACAGCCCGCGATTGGCCTTTCGGATTCTCTTCGAAAATCCGGCATTGAGCTCATACGGTTTAAAACCGGAACTCCGCCGAGGCTTCACGCCAAAAGCATTGATTGGTCGGCGACTGAGGAACAAAAAGGCGATGATCCCCCTTCCCCATTTTCTTTCCGCCACAAAGAATTAAAAATCGACCAGCTCTCCTGTTATCTCACTTACACCAATGAAAAAACGCATGAAATTATTCGCAACAATTTGCATCTTTCTCCGCTTTATGCGGGACGCATCACAGGAGTTGGGCCTCGCTATTGCCCTTCGATCGAAGATAAGGTTGTCAAATTTGCCGATAAATCGCGGCATCAAATTTATTTAGAGCCGGAAGGCCGCCAGACAGAAGAAATTTATGTGAATGGGCTTTCCACCAGCTTGCCGCAGCAAGTTCAGTATGACGTGGTTCACTCCATTCGCGGATTGGAAAACGCGCAGTTTATGCGTTTAGCTTATGCGATTGAATATGACTGCGTCCCCCCAACCCAGCTTTATCATTCACTTGAAACAAAAAAAATCGCCAATCTTTTTCTTGCGGGTCAAATCAATTGCACTTCAGGCTACGAAGAGGCCGCAGCCCAAGGCTTGATGGCGGGGCTGAATGTGATTCGAAAAATTCGCGGCGAGTCCCCTTTTATTTTGGACCGTTCCGAAGCCTATATCGGCGTTTTAATTGATGATTTGGTGACACGAGGAACTAATGAACCTTACCGCATGTTTACCTCGCGTGCGGAATTCCGCCTTTTACTTCGCCAGGACAATGCGGACGAGCGCCTTATGAAATACGGATTGGGATTTGGACTTATCCCCCAAGAGGTTTATCAAATGACGGTAGAAAAATGCGAAAGCATACAAGCCGAGATCAAAAAATTGAAATCTATT
>JACPXL010000094.1 GCA_016196555.1 Candidatus Omnitrophota bacterium
CAAGATTCGATATGGAATAAAGAAAAGCTCAAAGGTTATCTTCGCGGCAAGCTTGATGGAACGCCCCTTTTTGTGATCTCGAACCGTGAGCCCTATATTCACCGGAAAAATAAAGAAGGCAAAATAGAATGCATTATTCCCGCAAGCGGTGTCGTCACCGCGCTTGATCCCGTTCTTCAGGCGACTGGAGGAATGTGGATTGCTCATGGAGGCGGGGATGCGGACCGGGAAACGGTGAATCAAGAAGCGAAAATTTTAGTGCCGCCTGATAATCCCGTCTATTCCTTAAAGCGTGTTTGGCTGACTGAAGAAGAGGAAAAAGGCTATTACTATGGTTTTTCGAATGAAGGTCTTTGGCCTTTATGCCACATCTCGCATACCCGTCCGGTTTTCCATATCCATGATTGGGAACAATATCAAAAGGTCAACCGGAAATTTGCGGACGCGGTGTTAAAGGAGGCAGGGAGCAAACCTCCCGTCATTTTGATCCAGGATTACCATTTTGCGCTGCTTCCCAAAATGATCAAAGAAAAAAGGCCGGACGCCAAGATTGCTCTCTTCTGGCATATCCCTTGGCCGAATGCGGAGGCGTTCGGGATCTGTCCATGGCAGGAAGAAATCCTGGAGGGAATGCTGGGAAGCGATCTGATCGGCTTTCATACCCAATTTCATTGCAATAATTTCCTTGATACCGTGGATCATGTTCTCGAATCAAGAATCGATTGGACGGTTTTTGGAGTCAACCGCAGCGGTCAAACCAGTTATGTGCGGCCCTTTCCTATCAGTATAGCGTTTCCAAACAATGTGCAGCCGTCGGACGGCGGTCATCTTAATCAATGGAAAAAAATGTTTCATTTGGAGGACAAAAAAATCGGGGTCGGAGTCGACCGCATTGATTATACAAAAGGTCTCCTTGAACGGTTCCGGAGCATTGAGAGAACTCTTAATAAGTATCCTGAATACCGGGGCAAGCTTGTATTTATCGAGCTTGGCGCTCCGTCGCGGACACTTATTCCCGGTTACCAGCAGCATTTAAGGGAAGTTGAAGAATTAACGCAAAAGATCAATGAGCATTTTGGAAATGAAAATTACAAACCCATTATTTTTCTAAAAGAACATCACTCACAGTCCAAAATTCATGATTTTTACAGGCTGGCGGATTTTTGCCTTGTCAGTTCATTACACGACGGGATGAATCTGGTGGCTAAAGAATTTGTGGCCGCGCGTGAGGACGAAAACGGAGTTTTGATTTTAAGCCGTTTTGCCGGTGCAAGCCAGGAGCTCAAAAGCGCCCTTCAAATCAATCCTTACGACATTGAGGCTGCGGCTGATGCGATTCATCAGGCGCTTACGATGCTTCCCGAAGAAAAGCAGGAACGAATGAAACGCATGAGAAACCTGATTCAAGAACATAATGTTTACCGGTGGGCCGCGGAGCAGGTCACCGAGCTTATCAAGGCTTTTTAAATGAACCCTGCCAAACACGTCTTTGATTGTTGGAGCAATCTCGCACCTGATATCCGCGAGAAAGATATTATGCTTTTTCTTGATTATGATGGCACCTTGACTCCGATTGTTGAGATGCCTGAATCTGCCGTATTGGCAGATTCGATGAAAATGATTTTGAGTGAGTTAAAACAAATCAAAAAAATAAGTATAGCTGTTGTGAGCGGCAGGTCTTTGGAGCAATTAAAAAAGTTCGTTGGGATTCCCGGGCTTCTTTACGTGGGCAATCACGGCTTTGAAATGGAAGGCCCGGATATCAGGCATGTTCATCCAGGGGCGATTGAAACGAAAGGAATTATGGCGGACGTGGCTGAAGTGTTAAAGAATATTTTTAAATCGACCCCGGGAATTATGATCGAAAATAAGACTTTTACTTTAAGCGTTCATTACCGGCAAATCCCGGAAGAAAAGGTTGATCGTATCCGGATGGTTTTTCTGAAAAGTATTTATCCTTTTCTTGAAAATGGGCAGATTGTTTTTACGGAGGGCAAAAAAGTTTTGGAAGTGCGGCCTGCCTTGGGCTGGAATAAAGGGACGGCGGTTACGTGGCTTTATGGACGCAAGCTGGCTGCTGAGCCATCTAGACGAATACTTCCGATTTATATCGGGGATGACAGTACCGATGAAGCAGCGTTAAAAGCCGTGAAAAATCATGGTATTGCCGTGAAGGTTATGGAGGAAAAATCAGAGTCGTATGCCGATTATTACCTTCGTAATTCTAAGGAAGTCTATGATTTTCTAAAGCGCATACAAAAGCTGAAGAGCGATATTCCGGAAAATTAATCGGCAAAACTATGGCTCAAATTATTATTTACAGCGTTCTTCTTTTAATAGGCATGGCTGTCTCTCAGGTTTGGGAACTTGAGAATATTAAAGGCGTTCTTTCGATAGTCACGATGGTGTGTCTTTCTTATATCATGATTGAGGTTGGACTTGAGTTTAAACTTGATAAGAAACGGCTCAAAAGTTATGGATGGGATTACGTCGTAGCCGCTACGGCGGCGGCTTTTCCTTGGATTTTTTGCGCGGTTTATTTTATAGCATTCTTCGATACGCCCTGGAAAGAGGCTTTACTCGTCGGGCGTTTTGCGGCTCCTACTTCTGCCGGGGTGCTTTTCGCAATGCTCGCTGCCGCAGGACTGGCGTCTACGTGGCTATTTAAAAAAGCGCAAGTTTTAGCGATTTTCGATGATTTAGATACGGTTCTCTTAATGATTCCTCTGCAGATGCTGTTTGTGGGATTAAAACCGGAATTGTTCTTCGTTGTCGCGATTATCTGCGGCCTTCTTGCCGCTGCCTACTACTGGCTTCATTCTCTTCGCTTGCCTTCAAAAACAGGATGGCTTTT
Organism: Candidatus Omnitrophota bacterium; assembly: GCA_016196555.1. GTDB lineage: Bacteria > Omnitrophota > Omnitrophia > Omnitrophales > Aquincolibacteriaceae > JACPXK01. Next base: position 2,855 of record JACPXL010000094.1, read on the forward strand.
GTGTTATGGAACCCTTCTAGTCATCCTAACTCAGCTCCTGGAACGCGCAACGCATATTCATTTGGAAGTATTATTGCCCGCCTTTGTGCTGGGCTGTATTTTGTATAATCCTCACGACGATGACCCGAAGAATGAGAAAAAGTATCTCCATGAACATGCTTTTCTGGAGCCGGAAGAACCACGGCCCCGGTTATTCGATAAAATGATCAAAGGTGTTTTTATGCTTTTGGTCGGATGTTCACTCCCCAAAGTTTCATTTGGGGAGATTAATCTTAATCAATTGATTTTGCATGTTTTGGCGCTTACATTTTTATCCAATCTCGGGAAATGTTTTCCGGCCTTTTGCTACCGCCAGGAAGCTTCTATGAGAGAAAGAATAGCGCTCAGCATCGCCATGTTTCCGAGAGGGGAAGTCGGGGCGGGCGTTCTTCTCATTGCACTTAATTATGGCCTGACCGGTATACCGGCAACGCTTTCTATTATTAGTCTTGCCCTTAACTTAGTCCTAACCGGATTTTTTATTGCCGCAGTTAAATGGCTTATCGCTAAATCTCCCCAAAAAAACTAGAATCCGTGTCTTTTGTCCACCCTTGACGTCCAGGACATGATTGCGTAGATATTTCTCACGTTTGACGAAATGGCTATTTTGTATTACACTTGCCCTATCGATAGGGAATCTAGGCAACAAAGGAGGGATTTATGACCCAAGTGGTCGTTTCGCCGAAATATCAAGTGGTGATCCCCAGAGAAGTACGGGAAAAATTATCCCTTCAAAAGGGACAAAAAATGACAGTGATGGCAAAGGGAAATATTATCGTTTTTATGCCTGTCGCTCCTCTTAAACATTACCGCGGTTTCCTCAAAGGAATGAATGCACAGGGAATTCGTGAAAAGAAAGACCGGGTATGATTCTGGTAGATTCTTTCGGCTGGATTGAATTTTTTACGGATGGGCCGCTTGCGGGGGAATATGCCAAATACCTTCAACGGCCTTCAGAGGTTATTGTTCCGACCATCGTCTTGTATGAAGTTTACAAAAAAATCAAGAATGAAAAAAGTGAAGAGGCTGCCCTTATAGCTGTAGCCACAATGCAGAATGCCCAGGTCGTGCCTTTAACGGAAGAAATCAGCCTTTCGGCGGCGGATGCAAGTTTGAGTCATAAATTGGCGATGGCAGATGCCATTGTCTATGCCTCGGCAATACAACAAGGCGCAGGACTTGTGACAAGCGATAAAGATCTAAAAGGCCTTCCTCACGTCACCTATTTTCCCAAGCCCTGATTCATTTTCCAAAATAAGCGGTGTTAAATGGCATTTATCAGTTTGCAGGACATATCGCTCGCGTTTGGCGGGCCGCTTCTCTTTGATCATTTGAGTCTTCATTTGGAGCAGGGAGAACGCGTGGCGATTTTGGGCCGTAACGGCGTGGGGAAAACCACGCTCATGAAGGTTATGGCGGGTCAAACCAAAGTTGACGAAGGCCTGGTGGTTTATCAAAAAGGGATTCGCGTTACGTATCTTCCGCAGGAAGTCCCGGTCAATGTGACGGGGGATGTGTTTGATTTTGTGCTGCAGGGAATGGGCGAGCGCGTAAAACTTGTGAGCGATTATCATCACGTGAATCACCGTCTTCAAACCGAATATTCCCATCAATTAATGTCCCAGCTCGACCGTTTACAATCCGAAATGAATCATGTGAACGGATGGGAAATCAACACTCACGTGGAAGAAATCATTGCCACGATGAAACTTGATCCGGAAAGTTTGTTCGAAAATTTATCGGGTGGGCAAAAGAAAAGGGCGCTTTTAGCACGGGCCGTGGTTTTAAAACCCGAAGTTTTGCTTTTGGATGAGCCCACGAATCATCTCGATATCGAATCCATCGATTGGCTCGAAGAATTTCTCAAAGGATATCCCGGCACTATTATTTTTGTTACCCACGACCGTATGTTCATGCAGCATTTAACCACGAAGATTATCGAGCTCGACCGCGGCAGGCTCTGGAGCTGGGCGTGTGACTATCAAACTTTTCTGGAGCGCAAACAGGCGGCGCTTGATGCCGAAAATGCGGAACGTGCTCAATTTGATAAGAAGCTTGCCAAGGAAGAAATATGGATACGCCAAGGAATTAAGGCGAGGCGTACGAGAAATGAAGGCCGTGTGGTGGCGCTTGAGCGGATGCGGGAGCAGAAAAAAGCGCAGCGTGAGGTCATGGGCAAAGTGCGTATGAAAACGCAGGAGGCGGACCGATCCGGACAGCTTGTCACGAAGGCGGAACATTTGACTCATGCTTACGGCGAAAAATGTTTGATTAAGAATTTTTCAACCGAAATTTTGCGCGGAGATAAAATCGGATTGATCGGACCCAATGGCTCGGGCAAAACCACGCTTCTTCGCATTCTTCTTGGGCAGCTCGAACCGCAGAAGGGAACTGTCCGGCTCGGCACCAATCTTCAAATTGCTTATTATGACCAGCTCCGCGAATCCATTGATGAAAGCAAAACCGTCATGGAAAATATTTGTGACTCCGGAGAAACCGTCGAAATTCAAGGCCGCCCCCGCCACATTCTCGGTTATTTGCAGGATTTTCTTTTTTCTCCAGAACGTGCCCGCACTCCGGCCCGGGTTTTATCCGGCGGAGAGCGCAACCGGCTTTTTCTGGCGCGGCTTTTCACCAAGCCCTCCAATTTGCTCGTGATGGATGAACCCACGAACGATTTGGATGTGGAAACGCTCGAACTTCTGGAAGAATTGCTCGTGGAGTATTCCGGAACACTCCTTCTCGTCAGCCACGACCGCGCTTTTTTAAACAATGTCGTGACTTCCACCATTGCGCTGGAAGGCGGCGGCACGATTCATGAATATCCGGGCGGTTATGATGATTGGCTTCGTCAAAGCCGGACCAGAAAGCCTGCGCCAACTTATTCGAAACCAGCGGCTGTAGCGGCCAAAGACACGAGTGGAAAACTAAGCCCCGCAGAAAAACAGGAATTAAAAAAACTCCCCCAGCAAATCGAAAAAATGGAAGCTGAGCAGGAAGAACTTTTTAAACTGATGGGCGACCCCGCATTTTATCAAAAAGATTCCCAGGCAATCACTCAAACCCAAGAGCGATCTGATAAGCTTGCCCGTGAACTCGCACAAACCTATGCGCGCTGGCAAGAACTTGAAGATCGTAACGTTTAAACCTATGAGGCATGACCTTATGATGGCTTATTCCGTAACGAATTCGCCGTTGGGATATTTATTGGTAGCGGCCACCCCAAAAGGTATTTGCTCAGTCCGACTTGGAGATGACAAAATAAAATTAGAGCGTGAACTTAAAAACGAATTTGAAGATGCCAAATTGATTCCAAGCAATCAATTTTTGCGGCGATGGAATCAGGCCTTGATCGATTATTTGGCCGGCCGCAAACCCTGGCCATTACTTCCTTATGACGTGCAGGCTGCTGCTTTTCAAAGACGAGTTTGGGAGTGGCTGCGCGCCATTCCATCAGGAAAAACTTATAGTTATTCCGAGGCTGCGAAAGCCATCGGACGGCCTTCTGCGGCCCGTGCGGTCGCGCGTGCTTGCGCGACTAATCCGATTGCGCTGGTGATTCCATGCCATCGCATTGTTCCCAAATCAGGAGGAACAGGCGGCTATCGCTGGAACCCTGGCCGAAAACAAAAATTGTTAAAATTAGAGCAGTCACGGAACTCATTTCTTTGATTGTCATTTGAATCGAACGGCATTATAATCCCCGGCTTATGAAACAATTTAAGACGCCTCTGATTTTTGCCGGCATCATTGCCGTGACCACCGTTGTCCTTGCTCACGTCGGATTTACCGCCAAGCAAATTATATCTACCGATATTTTCCTCATGATTCTTTGCGGAACTCTTTTTTATTGGAAGTTCCGCGTGTCTTTTGCTTTCAGCGGCATCGCGATTCTTTTGGGCGCCAATCTTCTCGACATTCCTCATGTGATTGAATTTGCAGGCCTGGACATTATTTTATTCTTGGTCGGTATGATGACGGTGATCGGATTCCTGGAAGAAAATCATTTTTTCGAATACGTGGTGGCCAAAGTCGTGGATGCTATTGGAGAAAAACCATTTGTCTTGATGGCCGTTTTAATGGCGCTTTCCTCTTTGTCGGCGGCCCTGGTGGATGAAGTCACTTCTATTCTTTTCATGATGTCCACCATGTTTCACATCACCAAGCGTTATAAGGTCAATCCGATTCCTTTTCTTTTAATGGTTGTTTTTGCGACCAATATCGGCTCCAGCGCAACAGCGGTCGGCAATCCGATTGGAGTGATGATTGCCATGCGTGCGGGACTGACCTTTGCAGATTTCTTACGCTGGGCCGCACCGATTTCGATTGTTTGTTTGATTGCCACGATTTTGCTTTGTCTGTTTTTATTCCGCCGTGATATTGAGGGGCTTAAAGCGGCCATGGATAAAAAACGCGGTGATATTGATGAATTGAAGCATGTTCATTACACCAAAACAGGCATTCGTACATGCTGGATTTTATTTACGGCGACCGTTGCTTGTTTAGTGATGCATCATGCGCTTGAAGAAGCGCTAGGGCTTCAAAAAAATACACTTTTGCTCGGGACCGCACTTTTCTTCGGCGCCATTGCCATTCTTCTCAAAGCGAATGAAGCCCGTGAATTTTTCATGCGCCGGGTGGACTGGTGGACACTGACTTTCTTTCTCGCGCTTTTTGCTTCTGTCGGGACTTTGAAATATGTGGGCGTGACCGAGCAAATCGCCAAAGGGATGATTCATATTGCCGGCGGGGGATCGGTTTTTCTTCTCAATATTTTTACGGCCGCCATTTGTCTTCTCACGGGTTTCATGGACAATGTGCTCGCAGTCGCCACTTTTATTCCTATCCTGGCGGATATTCAGAAAATCGGCGTTTATATTTTCCCATTCTGGTGGGCCATGCTTTTCGGCGGGACCATGTACGGCAATTTGACCGTGGTGGGAAGTACGGCCAACATTGTTGCCATGGGCATGCTTGAAAAAGAATCCGGACAAAGTATTAAATTCATGGAATGGATGAAGCCGGGCTTTATCGTCTCTACCGTCACCATTGTCATTGCCATGACCCTTCTTTACGCCCAGTTTTATCTTATGCCGGGCGCCCCCGCGACTTTCTAATTGTCAAAAACCATGGGCATGTGCTAAGCTTCTAATAGTTTAAATACTTAACTATTTCATCATTGAACTAATTAAGGCCCTATGGACCGATTCATCGAACAATTCCGAGAAATCCATCCGAAATTCTCCCGGCTTTACACCCGTTTGCTTGGACAAGTCAATCTGACTCAGCCCCAATATGCCGTCTTGCTCGAATTGGCGCAAACCGCGCCCGAGCCGATGATGATGACCGCGGTAAGCCATAAGCTTCATATTACAAAACCGGCGGTGACGAGCCTGGTGGACCGGCTTGAAAAGCACGGATTCCTCAAACGCCTCAGCCATCCTCATGACCGCCGGGTTTCTCTGCTTCAAATCCAGCCTGCGGGCAAAAGAATTGTTGAAAAAGTGCAAGGGAGTTTTCTTGGTCTTTTGACGGATGCGGCAAAACAATTCAGCACTGCGGAGCGGAAAACAGTTCAGAATTTTTACGCGGTCCTTTCCAGAAAATTGGACAAAACCTTTGAGAAAAAGCGGAAATGAAAAAAATAATTTTATTTTCGGGTTTTCTTCTTTTGGCTGGCGGAGAGTTATGGGCCATGGCCAGAAAACCGCCGGTTGAAGAACCGGTTCAAGAAACTGTTCAGCCGCCGCCCGTGGTGCTGTCGCTTGGACTTTGGGATTGTTTTGACCTTGCCATGAAAAGAAGTGAAACCCTCGCGATTTCAAAAGAAGAAATAGGCCGTACTCTGGGAAGTTTTCTTGAGGCCTCGGGCGAAGCCATCGGGGATTTTGATTTTCAAATGACCGAACGCCGCCAGGACCCTCAAAAAGGGGGAGGACAGGACGGAAACTTTGCTTTCTACGAAAGACGGGAAAGAAAGTTTGTTTACAGCCAGCCGATTTTTCAGGGATTTCGCGCGCTCGGAGCATTGTCCGGTGCCGGCAGTCTTAAAAAACAGAAAACGAATGAATGGGAGCGTGCCAAACAGATTCTCTTTATGGATGTCGTCGATGCTTTTTACGAGTATCTGCGGTTGGAAAGAGATATCGAAGTGATCGAAGGTATTTTGAATTTGTTCGGGGAACGTATTAAAGAATTAAAAGGATGGGAAGATATCGGGCGCACGCGTACGAGCGA
>JACPXL010000017.1 GCA_016196555.1 Candidatus Omnitrophota bacterium
GAAATGAATGCGCTGTTTGGCAGCGAAAAGCTCGCTTATCAGGGCATTGAAGATTGGGACCTTTATCAGGAAAATTATTTGACATATCTACGCGCGATTCAGGTCAAGCCAGCTTTGCTTGCCAAGCTTGCGCAGTCGCGAAAAAAATTAGATGAGCAGCGCTTAAGAGTTTATTCTGCAAAGTTAAATGAATTTCACGAAACAATAAATTCCTTCCATGAAGAGCGATTAAATTTACTCGAACTCCTCAAGTATTTGAAAGGGGCTGTCATTGCGAGGAGGGCGAAGTCCGACGAAGCAATCTCGTATCCCAATCTCACAATTCTTCTGAGTTCCATTGCCGATGAAGATGCTGAGAGAGAAGAAAACCTGCAAAAATCCGTGCGCCGGCTGGCTGAGGAAATTAAACGACATTTGGCCGGAAAGCTTTCGCTTCAAGAAGAAATGACATTTCACAAAAACTATCAGACCTATGTCACCGGCCAGATGGAATCCGGCGCTTATTTAAAGTTTCTTGTCGAAGCCGCCCGCAAATCCGGTTTCACTCCGAAACTCACCCCATTGATGTTGAAAGCGATGGGGCTTGAAGAAACTCTTTCCATGATGAAAGGCAAAAAGGTTTTTGAAGAATTAGAAGCTTTTTTGCAGGAAACGGAAAATCGTTTGACCGTTGCGATGGAAGAAAAGCAAATCGCGGAAGAATACCGAAAAATACGCCTTCTCAAAAATGTCATTTCTCTCGAAGCCACTCGCGATGAAGTGGAAGAATCTCGAAAAAGCGAGATTGCTTCGGCATTGCTCGGGGCACTGCCTCGCAATGACAGCTCTGTCATTGCGAGCGAACGTAGTGCCTCCGGCTCTACGAGCCGTGAGGCTCGGAGAGAGCGAAGCAATCCCGTTTTTAATTTATATTATGCTTCCGAGTTCTATCGTCTTGTCCTCAAACGTGACGAGGCCATGCATCAAAATCTGGAAAAACTTTTGGCCCGGGAAAAATCGGGCCGGATTATGGTGCTTGCCGGAGGTTTTCATACGGCCGGTTTTGAAAAGACCCTCAAAGAAAAGCATTACAATTACGCGATCATTACTCCGAATATCCGTTCACTGGCCGGCTCTGAAGTTTATGCGGAAGTCATGAAGGGGAAGTTCTCCTTCCGGGAAGAATTCGAAGGCGATTTTTACAAAGCTTTTCACCGGCATGTTTCAAATGAGCTTGTGAGTGAGCTCAACGGCCCGGACTTTCAAAATATACTCAAACTTTGGCGCGATGAAATCATACGCCGTCTTTCCCGGGAAAAAAGAATTGAACAGGCCCCGGACTATACGCCTTATGTCGACCGGCTATGGCCGGTTTATTTTGAGAAATATGGTTCCCGGTCCACCCGTATTAATTTTAGAAAAACAAAGCTCCTTCGCATGATGCGCCGCGAAAGCAAACGTTTTGTGCAGGAAAAAATCGACCGCTATCTGGCGCGCTTGGAGAAAAATCCCTCAGCTTCTATTAATGGGCCGCTTGCGGCATCTTCAATTATTCAGCTAGCGGGGCTTTCCTTTATGCCCAAGACCGATGTCCGCTCCGAAATCCGCAATCTCATCCGCACCGGTGAAATGCCCAGCATTTCCCAAGAAACATTTTCTGCAGAAGAAGGTTTGATTCGCCGCGCCCGCTCTGAAGCCCGAAACTTGGTGAGTTACACGGATTTAACAGAACCGGAACAAAAAAAGGTAATGGGTTTTGGTAACAAAGCGGCTCAACTAGCGTTACTTGCGCAGCTTGGAATTTCAGTGCCTCCAGCGATGGCTGTACGCTTGGAGTCCATTTACCGTGATTTCCAGGAAGCTGAAATAATTGAAGAATTCAAATTGATTATTCGAATCTTGGAAGAAAAAACGGGTTTAGAATTCGGATCGCCAAAAAAACCGCTTCTTTTGGCGGTGCGAAGCAGCCCGGTCGAATCTCATCCCGGCCGTTTTGACACGGTTCTCAATGCCGGTTTGACGGATCAAACGGTGGAGGCCCTTGCTGAATGGGGCGGAGAAGATTTTGCTTACCGGTCTTACGTTGAATTTTTACAGAAGTATGCAGAAAGCATTTTTCAGATTTCCCGCACGGATCCTGCAAACCGGGAACTTTTTGAAAGCTCGCCCGATGCCGGAGAGTCCTGGAAAACTTTTGCGGGACGGATTAGGGCCAGCAGGCCGATGAGCGCGATTCCACAGGATCCCTATAAGCAGCTTATTGAAGTTTTGAATTTTATTCTTCGCGGTCTAAATGATGTGACGAGTGGAACAGTATTACAGGAAATGGTGTTTGGAAATTTAAATGATCAATCCATGAGCGGAGTATTGACGACGCGGGACGTGGAAACGGGTGAGAACGAATTGCGGGGACGTTTTCACCGCAAAGCAACTGGAAGGACGGTTGTGTCGGGAGATGCAGGAGAGGATATTGCTGTTTTGAATGAGCCGGAAATTGTCGCTTCGCTCCAGGAGGCGAAGAGAAAACTTGAAAAGGCCACAGGCTATGTCCAGGACATGGAGTTTGTGGTCCAAAGCCGGGGAGAAGGCAAGAGAATTGTTGTTGTCCAAACCCGGAATGCCCCGGTGGCGAATCCTGCGACACAAATCCGGATTTTACGGGATATGAACCGGGAAAGAATTCTTGATGAGCGGGTGCTTGCGGCAAGGATCGCAGATTTAGAAAAACAAAAAGTGCAAATTTTTAAAGCGAGTCCAGAGAGTGGAACTCTTCCAATTCTTGTTTCAGGGGAAGGGCTGGGCGATATGGCGGTCCAGGGCAAAGTGCTTTCACTTGCAGAAATTAAAAGCTCGGCGGCAGCGGGGATTCTCTATATTGAAAATCCTTACACGAATGAAGTCCTTGAACTTATCCGGACGCGTCGGATCATCGGTCTCATAACTTCCGCTAAAAATCGTTTTTCCCATCTCGCAATGCAGGCACGAATCATGAGGATCCCTGTCCTTTTTGGTGTCCAGGGTCCCTTCGAACATTTGGGGAAGAATGTTTTGCTGGATGCGGCGGAAAGTGTTTTAAGAGAAGCGCAGGAAAACAAAAATTATGTGGAGCCGTTTCCGGGGTTGATAGAACTCCCTGGGATGGAAGAAATTTTGGAAGCGGAAGACGTTTTCAACCGCCTTAAAGCGGCTGGGAACATGACATCTTTAGATTTTAAACGGGAACATACGAATTATCTGCGGGAATTGGCGGCTCTTCAGCCTGAAGCTTCCGCAGAAAATTCTTCCCGTGCTCTTTTTCTGAATGCCCTTGCGCATAGGATTCATGAGTATATTCCTGAACTCGAGAAAAAAGAAATGGAAGCGGGTTTTTTGACGGGCGTGACACTTTGGAGCAGAGAAGAATTGGACGACGTGTGGAGAGAAGAGCTCGGTATCGATGTGAATCTGAGAACGATTTCGTTTTATGAAGATCGCCCGGAAGACAGACCGAAAATTCAGAGAGCACTAGAAATACTTAAAGAAAATGTTGTCCATCATCCTCAAGTGAAAGCGTGGATTGAAAAGTATGGTGCAGATAATCTTCGGATTGAAGTTTCCTTTCGCGTGGGTTTTGAAACAAGTCGGCTGCCGATGTTTCGTGTGAGCGTGGTTTTGCCTTCCCGGGTTACGCGTATTTATTATCGAAGAATCGGAGTAGGGTATAAACACAATATGAGGAATTCGTATGACAAAACTCCCGCAGTCGATACGGCTATCGCTGAGGCACAAGCTGTAGCACAGAGACATGCGGGTGCAGAGGCCATTGCTTATGTCCATGTCGAAGAATGGCATGAGCGAGGGGTTTATGATGCTTACTGGGATGTCAGTGTTTATGAGCCTCTGGATGCCGCTGCCTCTGAGATGCGTGTGATCGAGCAAGGGCAACGGCTTTCTCGATTCTTTTCCCATTGGTTTGAAAGTTGGACGGCCCATTATCGTTCAAAGGCCTTTGCGGAAAATGCGGTAGAGAATGTTGGCGTTGTTATGCTTCCAGCTCGAATCACTTCTTCCCTCCGTCAATATCTTTGGCCGGATGAGGATAGCTTTTATGTCGGCGATCGCTATGGAACAAAGCCTGAAATATGGGGCACAAACACGATCAATGTTCGGACGCCTTCGCCGAGGTTTTTTAGCTGGAATTCCGCCATTCTTCCCCAAAATAAACCCGTTGTTGAAATCGGCATGTCTCTTAAAAGAGAAAATCAGGGGCGGAAATTTATTTCAACATTTTGGCGGGCCGTAAGAGAAAGCTTTTCAGAAAAAGCTGTTTTGATGATGCGTATCCAGAATATCTCCACGCTCATGAGCTTGGCTGAAGCTCTTGACCAACATTCGAATAATTGGGATACGCTTTTAACCAGAATTCGGGACAAAAGGAGATATTGGGACCTTCCTGAGCTTAGCGATTCCAATCTTTCGGTGGAGGATCAAATCCCTGCCATTCGAGAATTAATCGAAGATCGGCAGTGGCTTGTGCGCAAGCTGGTGGAATATTTGAAAAGTGATCAATTTAATATTGAAGCCAACCGGCAAAGGATTTTTAAGGCTTTGCGCGAAAGCCGGCTTGCGGCCCCAATGATTCGTCATTTAGACGATGGGAATTTACGTTTGGTTGTGACAACGGATAAAAGGAGAGGAAAAGTGTACGAAGCGGTGACCGTTTTATTCGAACCTACGGCGGACATTGCCCGCTCCGAAGTAAGATTTCAAGCAAACGTTGTTGCGGCCTTGCAAGCCGCAGCTCATATCGGTTGGGATGATTTAACGAACGGAGATTTGCAGGGTGCGATGGACGAAGCCATTTCCAACATTTATGGAGGTCCGGCGCCGCCTTTCACCCGTCCTCCCGCGTTAAAGCTTTCAGACATTATCGAATTAATGAGTGAAAACAAAGCCGTGATTGATCCTGTGATGATTCTTCCCAAAGTTGAAACCGAGTTCGGAACTATTGACCTAGCTTACCTTAACAATGTGACGCTCTATGAAGGAGAAGACGCGGCGTTACGGTTGGCGCGCGATCTTCACCTGGCGCATCGGCTTGGATTGATCACGATAGAAAAATTCAAAGGGGTAAGTCCAAGTACTCAAACCTTGAAGCTTTTAAAAGAGAAAGGTAAACAATTAAAAACGATACCGATAACATGGTCTAATGGGATTGTGCTGCGCTTTAAATTTTCGGGTTTAAAAACAGCCAATACATTAATGAAATACAAAGGAAATGATGAGCAGATAAAATTTTATTTTGAGGTGTTCGGAAGAGAAAGTGCCCGGAATAAACATGCGGGCGCTTTATTCAGCGCAATTTCGAGTTTGGTCCCTAAAGAGCTTGGCTGGCAGAGGATGGACTTAAATCTTGGTCTTGCGGAGGATTTGAGGGAAGATTTTGGCAGGAAGCTTAAAGAAGCCGGTTGGATTTACGCAAATAGCGGCGATGGGAAACAAATTGATTATTACATTTCTTTTTTAAAATCAAATGGAATCGATGCCCGGAATAAACATGCGGGCGCTTTATTCAGTGCAATTTCGAGTTTGGTCCCTAAAGAGCTTGGCTGGCAGGTGATGCAATTAAATCTCGGTCTTGCGGAGGATTTGAGGGCAGATTTTGGCAGGAAGCTTAAAGAAGCCGGTTGGATTGAAGCAAATAGCGGCGATGGGAAACAAATTGATTATTACATTTCTTTTTTAAAATCAAATGGAATCGATGCCCGGGATAAGCATGCGGGCGCTTTATTCAGCGCGATTTCGAGTTTGGTCCCTAAAGAGCTTGGCTGGCAGAGGATGGACTTAAATCTCGGTCTTGCGGAGGATTTGAGGGCAGATTTTGGCAGGAAGCTTAAAGAAGCCGGCTGGATTAATGCAAATAGCGGTGATGGGAAACAAATTGACTATTATCTTTCATTTTTGAAATTGAAGGGAATCAATGCCCGGGATAAGCATGCGGGTAATTTATTCAGCGCAATTTCGAGTTTGGTCCCTAAAGAGCTTGGCTGGCAGGTGATGCAATTAAATCTCGGTCTTGCGGAGGATTTGAGGGAAGATTTTGGCAGGAAGCTTAAAGAAGCCGGTTGGATTGACGCAAATAGCGGCGATGGGAAACAAATTGATTATTACATTTCTTTTTTAAAATCAAATGGAATCGATGCC
>JACPXL010000097.1 GCA_016196555.1 Candidatus Omnitrophota bacterium
ATCAAGCGTAATCGTATCGATAATGGCGGATGAAAGATTACCGGCTTTATCACGCAATTGATACCGCACTTCTTTTGTTCCGTCTCCCGTAGGTAGTTGAATTGATTTTGTGGAAGCGATATTCTCCCACACCGTCCATGTCGTGCCGCTGTCCGTGGAAAATCGCATTTGATCAAGGCCTGAGGTTGCATCACTGGCCGTAAGATTCAGCGTGACGTCCCGCGAATTTGTGTTCGAGGTATCATTATTGATCTTGATCTGTCCTTGAGGAGCAATAGTGTCGAGTGTGATTTGCGCTTTATAGACCTGAACATTATGGGCTTTATCGCGAATTTCCCAGCGCACTTCCTTAAGGCCGTCGCCTGCCGGAAGCTGAAGGGTTTTGGAAGCGCTGAATTTATTCCAATCCATGACCCACGTCACGCCGTCATTAATGGAATACCTCATTTGATAGGCTTCGGAAATATTATCTTGAGCGGAAAAAGTCAACGTCACGTTCCGACTATTGGTGTAAGAAGCCCCGTCATTGATTTTAATGGTACCCGTAGGCTTAGTTTGATCGAGAATAATCGTGTCGAAAAAAGTGGAAATATTTCCTGCCCCGTCACGCACCTTAAAGAGAACTTTTTTCTCCCCCTCCCCGACTGGCAATGTGATTCTCCGTGTTTCGGCAAAATCTTCCCACCCCTTCCACGTCGTCCCGTCATCGATTGAAAAATTCACTTTGTCGATTCCCGATACGTCAGAGGCCGTAAGCGTAAGGTCCACTTGAGTCCACCGCGCATACTCATTGCCGTTCATAATAGAGACGGAGCCGGAAGGAAGTGTGGTATCAAGCGTAATCGTATCGATAATGGGTGGTGAGAGATTGCCTGCTTTGTCACGCAATTGATACTGTACTTCTTTAGTTCCGTCTCCCACAGGCAGTTGAAGCGATTTTGTGGAAGCGATATTCTCCCACGCCGTCCATGTCGTGCCGCTGTCCGTGGAAAATCGCATTTGATCAAGGCCGGATGTTGCATCACTCGCCGTAAGATTCAGCGTCACGTCCTGCGAGTTAGCGTACGAGGCATCATTATTGATTTTGAGTGTCCCACTCGGAGCCACGCTGTCCAGCGTCACTTTCCAGCTCACATCCATCTTATTTCCTATCTCGTCAAAAATGCTTTTGGCGATTGTGTTCTCACCTTCTGTCAGCGTCAGCGATTCGCTACGAGGATCTCCATCCACTTTGTAGGTCAGCGTATAAGCCGCTTTGTTTACAAGCGTGGGCGAAGTTAGCACCACGTCCGGTGCTTTTGAATCAAGCGTGATATTCCACGTGACGTCTGTTTTATTTCCAGCCTTATCTTCCGGGCTTCTCGATATCGTGTTAATACCTTCTTGTAAAATAATGGATTCGGTTTTCTCAACATCATCAACTTTATATTTCAACGTGTAAGAGGCGTCTCTGACGAGTGTTGCGGACGTAAGCTCCACGACAGGTTTTACGGTGTCGAGTGTGATGGATGTGAAATAAGATTGGCCGATATTTCCTGCTTTGTCGTGATAGCGCACGTAAATCGTCTTTAAGCCATCACCGGTACTGAGCGTCCAGTCTTTTGTGACGGCATAATTTTCTTCCGCACTCCAATTCACGTTGTCCGTCGAAAAACTCATTTTCTCAACGCCTGAATCTGTGCCATCAGTCCCGCTAAGCGTAAGTTTTATCCCCGTTTCTTTTGTGTGCGTAAGATCTCCCGTAATGGCAATACTTCCGGTCGGCGCCTTTGTGTCAAGCGTGATATTCCACGTAACATCCGTTTTATTTCCGGCTAAGTCCGTGATGGGACGGATAAAAACATTGTTTCCTTCTGTTAAGGATTTGACCGATTCAGTGATGACTTCACCATCCACCTTATAAGCAAGGGTGTAATTTGGCTCATTCGTAAGAACGGGAGATAATAACGATACAACAGGAGGCACAGTATCGAGTGTCACTTTGGCTATAACGGCTTCAGACCAATTTCCCGCCTTGTCTGAATATTTGACATAAACTTTCTTTTCGCCGTCTCCACTCGTGAATGTCCAATCTTTAATCTCGGCATAAGGTTCAGGATCCGACCAATCCACTCCGTCCGTTGAAAAGCTCATTTGATCTATTCCCGATTCTAAAAGGCCGTCTGCGGCGGACAAATCCAGCGTCGCTCCCGTTTGCCGGATATATTGGACTCCACCGTTGACGCTTATCGTGCCCGCCGGCGGCTTGCGGTCCAGCAGTATTCGATCGTATACGGATTCGCTGTAATTTCCCACAACGTCATGAAACTGTACGTGCACCTCAATCAATCCATCTTGATCTGGAAGGGTATAGTTTCGAGAAGTGTATTCTTCCCAATCTGTCCAAAACCAATGGTTAGGATCATCTCCGGGAAGTCTAGCGGTCAATCGCATCTCGGCAACTCCCGACAAAGAATCTACGGCGTGAATCTCGAGAAAAGAATTCAGAATATTTGTGTATTGATCATCCCAATTAATTAATATTCCACCCACGGGTGCGGAAAGATCGACAATTGCATTGTTTGCCGATCTTATAATTTTCGAATTCCCCGCTTTGTCCCGGACTTCATACGCAATGATCTTCTCTCCTTCCCCCGGCGGAAGGATGATTTCTTTTTCTCCGACCAAATCTTCCCAATCTTGCCAGTTTTCTTCTTCTCCGGCGTTAATGACCGAAAACCGGATTTTATCCACGCCCGATGCGGCCACACCCCCGTCATCCCAAGCATTAAGACTTACCGTCACCTTCGGTCCTAAGGTGTAAATTGTTCCGTTCCAAAGCCAGCCTTCGGGTTTTTGAGTATCGAGTTTAATGGTTTGGGATTCGGCGATTTTAAAATTACCTTTTTTGTCGGTATATTTGACGAATACTTTTTTGTCTCCATCTCCGGCCGGCAGATTAAATATTTTTTCTTCGCTGTAATTTTCGGGAGTTGTCCAATTGATGCCATCGATGGAAAAACTCATTTTGTCCATGCCCGATTCGGAATCAGAGGCTTGTAAAGTTAAAAGAATGTCGCGGCTAGTCGCATACAAACCGTTGTAAAGGGATGCCGGGCTAATAGTAATTGATCCGGTAGGTGGATTTTTGTCCGGAGGATTGGTGACTGCGGCGAAAGTTTGAATTTCAGCGGTGGTTAGTGCCCGGTTGTAAATTAAGACTTCATCAATCATTCCTTTGAAATAATGGCCGGTTCCGGCAGGCAGTTCATCATGGAATTTTGTGGCTTCATTCATGGCCCCGATTCCGATATCCCCCGGATGTTCCCAAAGCTGAGAGCCCGCGCCGCTTCCGAACTCTACCCCATCCAAATAACCTTTGAAAGCATTCTGCGTAATCGTTGCTCCCCCATTTAAGGTCAGCGCCACATGATGCCACTGGCCGCTTGTGATGTCCGTCGATAAAAACGTGCCCTGCCAATTGCTTTCAGGCGCCTGGGGATTCCATCCGCCAACATAGAGTTTTCCATTGTAGATATAAATATTTAACCCTCTGCCGCCACCACCTTCTTCATAAATCACCTGCTTGCGTGTATTAATAGAAGCGTCTTCGACATTAAACCAAAGCGACACGCTTCTCTCGGTGTGAATTCCAAGATTAATATGAAGGCTGTCAGCTATGGAGATGTAATCATCGAGACCATCAAATTGAAGGCTTTTTGTGCTTTCTGTGACAGGCGCATGATCTTCCGTATTCACAACAATTCCGCCGTTTAATTTTCCGGTATTGCCCAACCCGGTTCCATCGGGAGCATCCGTTCCATTCACATTTTCAAAATTGAGTTTCGTGATTTGAGCGACAGTATCAAGTTTGATTTTGGGAAAAACTACGGTGAAAGTATCAACCGCAGAATTAAAGCGAAACGCCAAATCATTGTTACCTTCTTGAAGAGGTTGGTTAAGTGGCCTTACCATTTCCTGACCATCCACCAAAAACCGGATTTCAGAAAGATTCGGATCGTGCACCAAAGTGGGTGTAAGAAGTGTGACTTGCGGAGGAGCGATTTCTCGGGCCGATCCCGGCTTTTCATACACTTCGATTTCCGATAAATAGGCGTAATGCCAGACAGCATCCCACTGGCCATGGCTTTTAATTTGATCCACTTTCAAATACCTCATCTTTGTGGCGGGAATCTGAAAATTAAAACGCTCCGGCGCCGTTTTCCCCGAAACTTCTTTGACCGTAAACCAATTCACACCGTCTAAAGATCCTTGAATCCGGAAACTTTCATGCCAGGCAAGATAAGGCGCATTCGCATGCACCGGCCTTAAAAAAGAATCGTAAACTATCCGGTCAATTTCTTTTTCCGATTTCAAATCAAGTTTCAGCCAA
>JACPXL010000012.1 GCA_016196555.1 Candidatus Omnitrophota bacterium
ACCAGTTTATTGATCAGCGCCGTCACCGAAACTTCATGCTTCAGGACGAGCTCCAGAATCTCGGGAAGGGATTTGAATTCATGCGGAGTTTCTCTCACCGTATGAAGAAGCGCATGCCCTCCTGCTGCATTGACATATCGAAACAATTTCATCATATGTTCTCTTTCCTTTTCTGAATGAAGGTAAAGAAATTTTGAAGTCCCTGAAAGTCCTTTGACTTCACACCAGGATGCCATGGCAAGATAGTAATCCGAAGCGTAAACCTCTTCACGAATTTGATCATTCAACGCCTGCTGAATGGTTTCTGAAAGCATAAATCCTCCCTGTTAAATTGAGTTACTTATTCAAAATCAGTTTTCCGGCTTTGGTAATTTGCAGCCGGTAATGCGCTTCGCCGTGAATAATCACGATTTCCCGTTTATTTTCGAAAAGATCCTCGGAACGGTACGTCTTTTTTTCTGCCGGTGATGAAACTGTTTTTCCCGCAACCGGAACCTTTTTATCGCCAGAGTCCATAATCATCTAATCGTTCAATCTCCTGACAGAAACAATTTGAAAACGCTGATGAAATCTCCGGCGGATACAGTCAAAACCGTCCCGTGCATCGGAACCCAAAGCCCAGAAAAGTCCCGCGTAAGACGATTTTTTGGTCCAGGAAAAAGTCAGAACATGTTCGGCGATTTCCGCAAGCGTCGACCGATCAAGATATTCAATGGTTTTTTTATGCCAATCGTTAAGCAAACTTTCAATTTTCGTGGAAATAGGATTTTCGGAGTGGCAATATTCATGAGTCAAATATTGGACCTGAATTTCCAGTAAGGATTCCGGTTTTCTCAAATCAAAAGAGTGCCCGTGCCCTTGAAGCATGTTCACCAGTTCACGCCAATCAAAAGAACCCGCCATGGCGGCGTCAAGCGACCAGCAGTCCACTTCCCATATGCGTTTACGCGTTAAACATTTGACATTCATGGGTTCATTACCTTTCTTAATGTCATTGCGAGGAGTTCGCCGCAGGCGAACGACGCACTGACTTTCATTAATTTATCAATGAGAAGTCAGTACTGTACTTGCCTACATTAATTCCAAGTTAATGAAGGCAAGTACGAAGCAATCTCGTTCTTAAAAGCGGGATTGCTTCGCTCACTACGTTCGCTCGCAATGACAAATTTAATTTGCCCATAATCTTATGCCCGGCATTTTTCGCAATAACCGAAAAGCCGGTGATCGTGAAATATCAGTTTAAATTTATATTGATGGGAAAGTTTGTCCTGAAGGGCTTCGAGTTCATCACTGTGAAATTCGATGATTCTTTTGCAGCCGAGGCAGACCATGTGATCGTGATGCCCTTTGGAAGTAGTTTTTTCGTAGAAGTCACGTTTCCCCTCGCCCGCGGATTTTTGAATGACTCCGGATTCCAATAAAAGCGGAAGATTGCGGTACACCGTGGCCCGGGCAATGCGCGCTCCCCGTTTTTTGAACCGGTCGTAAAGACTGTCCGCATCAAAATGCTGATCAATGCGCTGGACTTCATCATAAATGCATTCGCGCTCATAAGTGTATTTAAGCCCTTTGCGGTCGAGCAGTTCTTTGAAGGCTTCCAGTCTCTCTTTTGTCTTTGTCATAAGGCCCCCTGATATTCAATCCTAATAGGATTTAGTCTCAATTGAGACTAAATCTTACTTGAGATTAAATCTTTGTCAACGGCTATTTTTTGCAGGGAGCCGCCATTGCGAGTCTCCGAAGGAGGCGAAGCAATCTCGCTTTTAAAGCAAGATTACTTCGTACTTGCCTTCATTAACTTGGAATTAATGTAGGCAAGTACAGTACTGACTTCTCATTGATAAATTAATGAAAGTCAGTGCGTCGTCCGCCTACGGCGGACTCCTCGTAATGACAGGAGGGCATCAAAAAGCTTGCGGCTGATTTTTCCTATTGCGCCCTTTTCATCCAAAGGCGAAAGCGCCAGATAAGCGGAAGGGACGACAAATAAAGTGAGAATCGTAGAAGCCACCACACCCCAGATAATCACAATAGCCATAGGAATTCTTGTTTCGGCACCGGGGCCTAAAGCAAGGGCCGGAGGAATAGCGGCGGCAATGGTCGAAACTGTAGTCATGATAATTGGACGAAGCCGGACCGGGCATGCTTCCATCAGCGCCTCATAAGGTTTCATTCCATGCGTACGCATTTCATTGGTAAATTCCACCAGCAGAATGGAATTCTTTTTCACAATTCCCATAAGAAGCAGAAGACCGATCATGCTGAAAACATTTAAGGAATGCCCGCTTATCCAAAGCGCGAAAAAAGCCCCCGAAACGCTGAAAGGTAAAGCCAAAAGCACGGTGAAAGGATGAATCGCATGATTAAATTGCGAGGCAAGCACCATGTACGCCACAAAAATTCCGAGTACCAATGCAAAAATCAAACTTTCGAAGGATTCCCGGAAGGTTTCGCTGGTTCCGTTGAATACCACGCGATAGCCCGGCGGAAGAATTCCCGCCGCGATTTGCTTCGCATTTTCAATCGCCGCTGCCTGGGATTGCCCCTGCCCCACATTGGCAAATACCCCGATAGCGCGCTCACGGCTGCGGCGCGTAATGGTCAAAAGGCTCGGTTTTTCTTCAATACGGATCACATCTTTCAAACTCACTAACTCTCCCCGATTATTCCAAATCATGAGCTTTTCAATGTCCTTGCTCCGGGTCCTCTGAGTCGATATAAGCCGCACCCGCACATCATAACGCCGGCCTTCTTTGGTATATTTGGCCACTCTTTCCCCGCCGATGGCCGCATTAATTGTCCGCGCAATCACCCCGATACTCACCGCGCGGTCAAAGGCTCTATCGCGGTCGGGATAAACGCGCACTTCTGTTTTGCCGGAAAGATAATCGCTGTCCACGTCCTGGAAAAAATTACTTCGCTTCATTGCTTCCTGGATTTTTTCCGAATTTTCCACCAGCTTTTCCCATTCCGGACCGCGCACCGTGAATTCCACAGGAAATCCGCGCTGGGCCGCGAAACCGCGCGTGGACAAATCCTGCACCACCGCTCGCACATCAGGAATTTGATTGAGCTGCTGCCGAAGATCGGCGATCACTTCCGCTTGGGTATAAGGGCGTTTCGTTTTCGGATTTTTAGGCCGGTGCCCCGGTTCTTGAAGCGTGATAAAGAGCATTCCGGCGTTGGACTCCGAGCCTCCAAAGCCTCCGACTGCCGCGTAATACCGTTTTACTGCCGGATGTTTCATCACCAAAGCCTCGGCCACTTTAAACTTTTCATTGGTGAATTCCATCGACGAACTGATGGGAGTTTTAATTCGCGTCAAAAACATACTCTGGTCCTGAGCAGGAACAAATTCTTTTTTCAGCAAAGGGACGACCAAAAGCGACAGGATGAAAAACACCAGGGAACCGGCCAGAACTTTCTTTTTGTGCTTTAAAGATACCTCAAGCCATCTGGTATAAATAATTTTGAGCCGGCCCATTCCGTTGTCCAAAAACTTTCCGAATTTTGACTTGCGTTCGCCGAGCTCCAGAAATTCCGCGCAGCGCATCGGAGCAAGCGTCAAAGCTTCGAGCAAGGAAAGCATGACGGCGGCTGTAATCGTCACGCCGAATTGAAAGAAGAATTTTCCGATAATGCCTTTCATATAAGCCACGGGCAAAAAGATGGCAATGATCGCGATAGTGGCGGCCAAAGCTGCAAAGGTAATTTGCTTGGAACCGTTCAGCGCTGCCTCGACTTTTTCTTCTCCTTTTTCGCGGTGCCTTACGATATTTTCAAGTACCATGATGGCGTCATCGACCACGATACCTATTGCCAGAGAAAGGCCGAGAAGCGTGAAAGTATTCAAAGTAAATCCGGCGAATTTAATGATGATGAAAGTGCCTAAAAGCGAAGTCGGAATGGCCAGAAGGATATTGACCGTGCTCGACCAGGAACCGAGAAACATCCAGCAGACAATGGAAGTCAAAAGTGCGGACAAAAGAAGAGTGAAAATAAGTTCGTTGACGGCATCTTCCAAAAATTTCGTGCTGTCAAAATTGATTCCGAGTTCGTAATCTTTGGGAATTTGTTTTTGGACTTCGGCCAGCCGTGCTTTGATTTTTCGCGCAATGCTCACCGTGTTGGCGCCGCGCTGCTTACGGATGCCGAGCCCCACCGCCGGCTGCCCGAGCACACGGGAAATACGCCGTATGTCCGCCAAGCCGTCTTCGATCGTGACAACTTCTTTTAACGGAATCGGCCGGTAAATCGGCTGCCCGCCGCGGCGGCTGATCATGATTTTTTCAAATTCCTCAACCGTCCGTGCTTCTCCCATAGCACGCACGGTAGATTCGGTTTTCTCGGTTTCGAGCTCTCCGGCCGGAGATTCCACATGCTCGGATTGAATCGCTTCAATGACATCATTGATTGTAAGCTGATAGGGCTCGAGTTTGGCCAAATCGACCCAAACCCTGAGATTGGGTTCGACAAATCCTCCCATGGTAATCTCCCCTACCCCGGGAATGGTTTTAAACCGGTCTTTCAGCTGGCGGTCGGTGAAATCCATTAAATCTTTCAAAGGAAGATCCGGATTGGTGTGCGAAACGCTCAGCCACATAATGGGCTGATCTTCGGGATTGGATTTTTGTATGATCGGAGGATCGATTTCATTGGGGAGCCGGCGCTGAACTTCCGAGAGTTTGCTTTGCACTTCCTGCAGGGCAATATCAATGTCTCGTTCAAGTTCGAACTCAATGGTAATTTCGGCACTTCCCTGACGCGAGGAGGAAGAAATGTCGCGTATGCCTTGCACTCCCATCACCGAATCTTCGATGACGTCCACTACATCAGTTTCCATGACTTCCGGAGCGGCACCTTCCCAGCTCA
>JACPXL010000022.1 GCA_016196555.1 Candidatus Omnitrophota bacterium
CCCGCGGCTTCGTACTTTTTCACCATATGAATCACATTGGCCGCATTGCCATAGCCCGTGTCGCAATCGCAGACGACCGGAATGACGCAGGCATCGTTGATGGCGCGCGCCGCATCCAAATTTTCCGTCATAGTCAGGATATTGGCATCCGGCACAGCATGGGCGGTTGATATCTCAAGCCCGCTTGCCCAAACGCCGTCAAAACCCGCGCGCTCGATCAATTTTGCTCCAAGGCCGTGATGCGCGCCAATAATACGCACGATCCTGCGTTTTTCAAAAAGTTCCCGAAGCAGACCGGCTTTTTCGCTCATTTAGATATCCATCCCTTTCGGATAGTAATCTTTCTCGTCCTGGATGATGCGGGCCGCATTTTCCGGCCTAAGCAGGGCCAGTTCCTGGCGCGCATCCCCGCCGATATTTTGGCCAAAAGTGATGGCCAGGATACGGCCTAGATTTTTGGGTTCCGGCGAATAAAAAGCATGCGGCACAAAGCCGGGAATCAGCCAGGAATCGCCTTCGGTAAAAATTTCCTCATGGACTTTGCCCTCCCATTCCCACAAATAGGCAACCGGTCCACCATGCAGCACCTGCGTGTATTGGTGGAAAAAATGCCCGCGGTTTAGGATCACATCTTCGCGGCGATTCAAATGCAGCAGAAGCTCCACCGGTTTGAAATTCGGAAGCGCCTGTGACATGGCACGGTTCCAGTAACTATATTGTTTGCGGCCCGCACGCTCCTGATCAAAAAAGCAGGCGTCCTTATGACGCAGGATTTTGATGCCGCGCTTCAGGTCATTTTCAAAAGGCAGGAGGTCGCGCACGCTCACGTAAAAATATTTGGCTAAAAGTTCCAACTCACGCCATTCGGGCTTGGCCTTGCCTTTTTCAAGCGCTTTCAGGCGCACTTCAGCAATGCCTGTGCCGCCAGAAACCATGGCAAAAGTGTGTTTGATTTCATTGCGCCAGGCGTGGATCAGCCTGCCGTATTCCAGATAAGGTTGTGCTGAGGTTCCCTGTATCATAAATCCGCCTTTCTTCTTTGGTCATCTTGAGCTTTTATTCTGCCGCCAAAGAGCGGCAAGATTTTGAAAATCCTGCAGGGTGTCGATTTCGCGCCACCGGCCTTCGACCTGATGGCATTTTATGCGCACTCCTTGATCGGTTAAGTGTTGCAGCATGTCGGTCACATAAGCTTTTTCAAACGCCGCGGCGCGCTGAAAAGCGCGTCCTGCAAAATTACGGTATGCCTCTTCGTAACGTTCTTTGAATTGCCGGGCCCCGGCCCGGCTCAATTTCAGCATGCCAATAAATTCCGCGTGGACCGGCCCCGTCTCCCTGGAAATCTTTCCAATACGCCGAACGTATTCCCCACCAGCCATCTCTACTGTCTCAGCTTCCGATACGGGATGGTCGCTGCGTCCGTTATAGGCTTCGCGCCAGTTGGTATCCACGGCAATCACCATTTCTCCGGATGCGCGCGTCAAAGCAGCCGGGATGGATGGCTCAAACCAGATGTCGGAATAAGAAATCAATAAATCATCGTCAAATTCAGCCGAGGCCTTCATTAACGATCCTAAGATGTTATTGCGCTCAAAATCCCGGTTCCAGACATAACGCACGTCCTGGCGCGTGAATTTATCCCCCTGGTAGCCGCGGACAACCACAATATCACGGATGCCGCACTGTCGAAATACCTTGAGTTGTTCCTCAAAAAGCGTTCGTCCCTGGGTGGCAATGGCAAGGCACTTGGGTAATTCACGCGTCATAGGAAGCAGCCGTTTGCCGATGCCTGCCGCAATCAAAATTACTTTCATAAATTCTTTAACCACAAATGGTTGGGGAGATGACCGGGATAAATCAAATCAGCACTCATCGCCACATAAACCGTCTTTCTTTTGGATTTTGATCCCTTATTCATTTTGTTATCCCTCGAAGAAATCCGCATGATCTTTTTCCGGAGAACCCTGAGAACGATAAAGCCCCTTATCCTCGATCACTTTTCGAAATCGTTTGATCTGTTCTTCATAAGCCGGGTCCTCAGGAAAAAGGATTTTTCCCGAAGAAATTTCTTTAATTTCCTCCTGCAAACAATTTCCATTTTTTAATCCTTCTAATATTCGTTTGTATTCATAGCCATCACCTATAATCCGGCATTGATAATTGCCGGCAAAAATCATTTCTGAAATCGCTTGTTTTTTCCCCTGAAATTTCCCCTGTCGGTCGGGGAGAAAACTCCGGGAATAAGGACTCGGCTTGGAAGAAACGCCGGCCAAATCCGCCACCGTCGGATACAAATCAACGCAGGTTTCAACAAAACCCGAGATTTCTTTTTTGTGTGTTTCTTTAAGCCAGGGGCATCGCATCAGCAAAGGAACCGAAAGCCTCTGCTCTGATAAATGCTTTTTTGCCCAAGTATCGATCCCTTGATCCATAGGAAGATTCACCCCATGGTCCGCCGTGAGGATAACAGCCGTACGACCCCCTAATGGGGTTCTTTCTATGTATCCCAGCAATGATTCCAAAACAAAATCAAGTTCTGCAATTTTGTTGGTATAAACGGTGTTGTAAAAATGTTCTTCCTCGCTTTTTTTGCCTGATTCGGCTTTTCGAAGAATGTCCGCCGACTCATCGCGCAGCATTGAAGTTCCGAACCAACAGAATGGCGACTCTTGCTTGTTCGATAATCTCATGTCCAAATAATGCAGAAATAAAAATTTGTTTTCGTCCGGGTGAGTGTGCAACATTTCAAGGGCCTTGGAGGTCACGTCCCTGGCAGTTGTTTTGCCTTCCGAAAAGATGAACCTTTCGTATCCCCTTTCATGCCCGTATAAATGCGAGGACCGGGGATGGGTGGAATAGGCAAAAGTATAATAACCGGCTCGCTGAAGAATTTCCGCCAAAGTATCCACATTTTCAGGAAGACGTTTGATTTTGCTGTAATGAGGATTGACGATACGGTGATGGGAAGAATAAAGAGAAGTCGGAAAACTTGCAAAAGTGGGAAGCGTCCACTCCCCTTGCGTATAAGCTTGATGATAAATCGTATAATCCTTAAAAAACCGGTCGATGAAAGGCGTTTTTACTTTTCCGCCGTATAGCCCAATCATATCGGTACGCAAACCATCGACAATAATAACAATCACGTTTTTTTGCTGCGTCCCGGAAATTATGGGTGCTATGCGGGGTGAAAAATAAACCAAACCGTTGCCTCGGAAATTTAATCGCACTTTGGATATTTTCCCGCTTGAAGAGCTATTTGAGAAATCAAGAAAGTCATTCCAGTCACGGCATAACGAATTCGTCTTTTTTTTCAAGACCAAGGCATCATCAAAAAAAACTTCTATCTCATCTTCAGCAGAAGATGTTTTTAAGACAAAAATGCCAAGCTGAAATTGTTTGGTTTCAAAAGACTGCGCGGCGGACAATTCTATTTCCCCGCCTTTATTTTCAATGATATTTCTAAGCTCGCCGTGCATTCTCTTTTTAAAGACTTTCGCATTGGGATCAAGCTTCCAACTTTTAAGAAAATGAGCGTCAGCTTTTAATTTTGTTTCAAACTGCTCTGGGCGGGATGGCCGAATCGTCCGGCCAGACTTTTTGGAAAGTTCAAAGAATTTCAGATAGTTTAAAAAAATCATAGAAGAAATTCCCAAATAAGCCCCGGCAAAAGGGAGCAAAATCCAATGCATCTGCCCGGCCGGTAAAGAGACGGCCAAAGGAATACTCAAAAGCTGTAATAAATGAAAATAGGACCAGCGGCACACTTTTTCCTGAAGCAGCTTTCCATGAAACCGGTGCCCGTCTTTAAAATTGAAGGACCTTTCGAAAAAGGTCACGGCACTGCCAAGAACGGCAAAATGGATCAATGCGAATAAAAGTGTATTGCCCAAAAGAAGGAAATGAAACGGCGGCAGGCCGTGTTGATGAATCACGAAAAGATTAATGCCGAGCGTCGACAAAAATGAAGTCAGCGCAAATCCCATCAAATTTCGCGCATCACTTAAGAGATAGCGAACGAGGCTTAACATCGATCATCTCCCTGATGAGTCAAAAAATCTAAAGCGCGCGTTAGAAGCAAGGACGAACATTCTTCAACCGATTTGTTTGCCGTATCCAAAATAAGATCAGGATGGTTTGATTTCTCGTATGGCTCCGTCACTCCGATAAAATTCTCATAAAGGCCTTCAAAGGCTTTGCGGTAATGGCCTTTATAATCCCGCTTGGCACAAATTTCCGCCGGACAGTCCAGATAAACCTCCATAAACCGGCCGATTAATTTCCGGGCCTGATCGCGCAATTCTTTAACATGAGAAATTACGCAGACAATCGCGATTTTCCCATTTTGATTCGATTGGAATGCCAGTTCCGCCAATTTCAAAGTGACGACATTGCGATCTCCGGTAGAAAATCCGTATTGTTTATCAAGCCGCTTGCGCACCTCTTCACCGTCTAAAAGATCGATGGGAGTAATTCCCGCCGCCATTAAACTATCTCGTAAATTTTTACCCATCGTGCTTTTGCCCGACGCCGAAAGCCCTGTAATCCAAATCGTTCCGGCCGTTTTCACTTTAAGTTGTTTTTTCGGTTTTGACTGTTGTCGCATCATGTTTGATCGCCCATTGAATGGTGCGCTTCATCCCTTCGTTAAAATTTACTTTCGGTTCCCAACCGAGTGTTTTACGGACTAATGAAATATCGGCCACCATGTTCTTTTGATCTCCCGGACGAAGCGGTGCGTAGCGAACGGGATAATCCTTGCGTGATTTTCCGAAAGCTTCCAGAACCGTATCGGCCAGACGGTTAATGGAATGCGGCACACCGGTACCAAGATTAAAAACACGCCCGTCAGCTTCAGAAGAATTCAAAGCCAGAATCCAAGCTCGAGCCACATCTTCAATATGAACAAAATCCCGGGTTTGCTCCCCATCGGAATGAATCGTGATCGGTTCTCCGCGGAGGAGATTACCAATAAATATTCCCGCCACGCCTTGATAAGGATTGTTAAGTCCTTGGCGCTCGCCATAAACATTGAACATGCGAAAAGAAGTCACGAAAAATTTAAAGTCGAGATCATTTCGCAGCGCCGTGGCATGAACGTATCGTTCCGCCGCATATTTGGTAATTCCATAATACGAAACGGGTTTTAGAATTTCGTTTTCGTGAATAGGAACTTTTTCGGGAAAACCATAAGTGGTCATGGAACTGGCAAATAAAAGCCGGGAGACTTTATATTGCAAACATTTGCTTAGAACGTTCAATGTGCCATGAACATTCACTTCAAGATCATTTTTAGGATCGGTGAAAGAAAGGATGGTCGAGGTCTGGCCTGCGATATGAAAGACGGCATCGACTCCTTTTCGAAAGACTTTATCCAATTCTGCCGAGTTTCGGACATCGGCTTTGTAATATTCCGCTTGCGGATTTACGTTATAGGCAAAACCCGTCGACTCATTATCCAGGCAGACTACATGCCAGCCCGAAGCCAACAACTTGTCCGCAAGATGACTTCCGATAAACCCCGCTCCCCCCGTAATCAAAACCCGTTTTTTCATCGTTTCAATTCCTTTTCTCTCTTCAATGAATGATCCGGAACATTCATTTTTGTTTTTGCCAATCGTTCAAGTTCAGCCACGATTTGTTTGGCGGCAACGTCCGATTTAAAATTTTTCTCGTACGTTTCGCGCCCCTTAAGTTGAAGCCGTTTGCGCAATTCGACATCTCGAACCACACGAACGATCTGACGCGCAAGTTCTTCCCCGGTCGAACCAAGCAGACAATTTTCTTCGTGAACAAGTTCTGGAATATTGGCCGATTCATAAGTATGCGCGACCAGACAACAACCAAAAGAAAGCCCTGTGACAATGCGAAGTCGAATCCCAAGTAAAATGGGCGTCGGACATAATTGAATGTCCGCAGATAAAAATTCATCATCAGCTGGGCGAATGGCCCCCGTGATCTTGACGGACGGATGGTCTAAACGCTGCGCTAAATCTTTGGAGAGCGTCCCTCCCCCGACAATCCGAACTTCAAATCCATCCTTCCCCAATTCTTTTTCTAAAACTGGCAAAATTTGCTCTGCAAATAAACGAATCCCAGCGTTTGTCGAAGTCGCCGTCACATTACTTGGCCCCAGAAGAATTCTTGGTTTAATTCTTGAGGGAATTGCTTTACGTTTTTGCCAAACATTCTCACCCACCGCATCGACGATAGGACTTTTTAAATAAGCGCATTGATTCGCACCATGTTTTCTTAGCCAGGCGGCATCATAAGCTCCGAAGCATCCCACGGATTCGCAATGATTGAGAAACCAGGCCATCAAGCGCGGCGTATGCAGATTATTTCTGAACGTGTTCAGGGTTTGGCCCAAATAAGAAAAACTAAAAGAAAACTTCGTTCGCTGCCATCGGTAAAAATTCGGCCAATGCCAAAGATCCGCCGTGCCTGCCATGCGCGGAACTAAATTCAAACCGTGCGTTGCCGCGATTGCCGTGTAGTGATAAGCAAAAATAACGTCCGGCTGCAAGCCTTCGAGCAAGCTCTTCATTTTTAAAACGAGCTTAAAGGAAGGAAACAAGGCTTCAACATCGGGCCAAATCAAACGTTTCCAAGGCCTAATCCATTTTTCATAAAAAGATTGCGCTTTCTCTTCAGGCACTTGAACTAAAAAAAATTCAACATTTCTCGCCGCTAGCCATTGCTTGGATTCTTCGACTCCCTCAGGCTCTAGAGAATCGCTTAAGCAGTAATAAGTCACTTGATGACCCGCCTTCAAAAGCTCTTCCAATACCCCCCAGCAGGTCATAGGAGCACCGCTCGTACTTGAATGAGGCGGGCAGTGAGCAATAAAGGCGACTTTCATCTTTATCCTTTCTTCACGCAAATATTTTGAACAAGGTCTTGGAAAATATCATCGATCGAACGCGTAATGTCCCAGGAAGGATAATCTGACTTTAAATGTTTTAAATTTGTGATGTAACAAATATGATCGCCGAGGCGCGGAGTTTCGATATATTCGGTTTTCATTTTTTTATTTATCAATCTTTCGAATCGCGTAATGGCTTCGAGAACTGAAATGCTATTCGCCCGTCCCCCGCCTAAATTGTAAACAGCCCCGGCTTTTGGATTTTCATAAAAGGCCAAAAAAGCCGTGCACACATCATGAGCATGAATATTGTCACGAACTTGTTTGCCCTTATAACCATAAATCCGATAAATGCGATCTTCACTAATGGCACGCGCAACATAAGCAAGAAATCCATGATTTTCGGCAGCAGCGTGGCGGGACCCTGTCAAACATCCCCCACGAAAACAAACCGTCGGCATACCAAAATAACGTCCATACTCTTGGACCATTTGATCAGCGGCTAATTTTGAAGTACCGAAAAGACTATGAAGGCATTGATCCACGCTGCAAGATTCATCCACACCGTCCCTGTCTTTTGGATTTTCATAATCGTAACGGGTTTTAAGCTCGACAATTGGCAGTTTGTTTGGAATATCCCCATAAACTTTGTTCGTGCTCATAAAAACAAACGGTGAATCGGGACAATTGCGGCGGGCAGCTTCAAGCAGGTTTAAAGTTCCAAGCGCATTCACTTCGAAGTCTTCAAAAGGCCGCTCCGCGGCTAAATCATGGGACGGCTGGCCAGCACAATGAATAATCAAATCTGGATGCTGATTACGAATAAGCTTTTCCATAGCCTCTCGATTTCTTATGTCTAAGTCATGATGCGTAAATCGCCGAGTGGATTCAGAAAGTCTTTTCAAATTTTGAGTCGTATCTCCATCGGGTCCAAAAAAGATCTTTCGCATATTGTTATCCACACCTTGGATTTCCCAGCCGCGCTCGTCAAAAAAACTCACGGCTTCTGATCCAATGAGTCCACTTGAACCTGTAATGAGCACTTTTTTCATTTTTGTTCCCACATTAAATAATGTCTGCGAAACTCCGCTCCATCCGTCGGAAATAAATGAGTCCGCCGATCAACAGAGCAAAAACGGTCAAACTCGAAACGATTAACATTCCGATATCCGGCCTATTTGCGCCCAGAAGCACCCAGCGAAATCCTTCCACAACTCCCGCCATGGGGTTTAATCCGAATAAAGGTTTCCATGCATCAGGAACAAGGCTGCTTGGATAAGCAATAGGCGTTGCAAAAAGCCAAAACTGAATTAAAAAAGGCACGATGTACCGCACATCTCGAAATTGCACATTGAACGCAGAAAGCCATAAACCCACAGCTAAAGAAGAAGCCAAAGTTAAAATTAAAAATAATGGCAGAAAAAAAATAGCGTGCGTAGGTACGATTCCATAATAAAACATCATCCCAATCAAAACGACAAAAGCGACTGCAAAATCGACAAGCCCAGCCAATATGGCTGAAATGGGAATCACCAAACGCGGAAAATAAACTTTCGTGATTAAATTCTGATTGGCAACAAGGCTATTGCTGGACTCCGAAAGCGAATGGGCAAAAAGCTGCCAGGGCAAAAGCGCGCAATAAGCAAAAATGGGGTAAGGAATTCCATCGGAAGGAATTTTTGCAAGACGTCCAAAAAAAATACTGAATACAACCATGGTCATAAACGGCTGCAAAATGGCCCAAGTCGCGCCAAGCGCCGCTTGTTTATAACGGACTTTGATATCCCGCCAGGTAAGAAAATAAAGCAGCTCTCGATATTCCCAAAGCTCTCGCAATTCGAGAGAGCTCCCGCTTTTAGGAACTGTGATTGATAACGTATTATTTTTTTCCATTGTTCGAACTCGTTTTCACAAGCGCACCAAAATTGGGATTGTTTTTATGAACCGCCATCGGCACATTTTCGGCAACCGCAAAATCCCAAAAAGCTGTATTCCAGCCAATATCATCCGAAATTAAAATTCCGCCATCCGTCAAATGCGACCATGCAGCAGTATATTCCCACATCATTTGGTTATAGGTATGGTCCGAATCATGAAAAAAGACTTCCACGTTTCCGAGCCGGTTTAAAAGCGGCATCAACTCATCGAGAGCATTCCCCTGAATCAAGGTCCAAGCCTTTTTCAATTCCTCGGGGACAAGGAATCCTATTTCAACTCCGTCAGGAAGTGACCAATCCATGCTCTGCTCGCCCTTCTTTGCGGAAAGATCCACGGTATAAAGATGCCCTTTATGATTATGATGAATCGCCAGGAGAAAAAGCGCCGACGTCCAACCTGTCGCACAACCCGTTTCGACAATCACAGAAGGTTGCAAGAAACGGCAGGCCACATAACAAAAAAGTTCAGTGGTCAAACCAACTCCCAATGTCTTTTTCTCGAAATCCTTATTAAGGACTTTCTTATGCGCCGCGAGCAAATCTTTAAGCGGTTGAAAATTTTTAAGCTCGGTAAAATACTGACGCACCATGGCCTCTGAAACATTAAGTGAGAGAGGAAGGATTTTTTTTAAACATTGAGCTGCGTCAGCAATCGCTAGATTCTTACGAACATCCTGCCAAAGGGCCTTACGATTATCTATTTGTCCTGAATCAAAAAGTTTTGCGCTTATTTGACGAAGTCCGAAACGTCCCGCCTTAGGGACCACTTCCTGTAAATTCTTCATGAGTGTTTTTTGATTAGGTGACATTTAACGCTCGGTTAACATGCGATGAAAAATCGCTTTCACTTCGTCCGGCTTTTTCGTTGAAAAATACCAATCGATTGTCCGGTGCAGCCCATCCATGAATTTCATTTTGGGTTCCCAGCCAAGAAGTTTCTTTGCCAATTGATTGTCCGCAACCCGGTTGAGCGGTCCCGTCGGCATATGCGGCTGCAATTTGATTTCCGCTTTTCGTCCCGTGTACCGCAAAACTTCTTTCACCGCATCGATCACCCGCGTACGCTCCATGGTTCCCAAATTGATAGCCGCTCCGTCATCGATTTTTTCACCCGCTAAAATCATTCCGCTGACAATGTCTTTGACATAAGTCCAGTTTCGAATTTGTTCTCCTGTGCCCCAAACCTCAAATGGATCTTGCTTGATGAAAGCCCGGGCAATCATGGCAATCACGGCGTGATTTTCCACACCGCGTTCTCCGTAAACGGTGAAAAATCGGCACGAAGCCGTTTTCATTTTCCAATCTTTGGAGTAAGCGCGCAGAGTCATTTCGCCCATGAGCTTGGCCCATCCATAAAGATTATCCGCATCATAGGGCGGACCGACCATTTCTTCGGTGAGGTACAATTCCTTTTTTAAATCGGACTGCAAATAAGTGGGATAAACACAGCCTGAGGAGGCATAAACAATTTTTTCGACCTTGGCCTGATAAGCTGCGCGAAAAACTAGCCCATCCAGCATTAAATTTACACCGCAGGCGGCCTGGTGAAGATCGACATACCCTCGGCCTCCGTGATCTGCGGCCAAGTGAAAAACAACATGGATTCCCTTCACTGCCGCGCGGGTCACCGTATCATCACGCAAATCACCTTGGCTAAATTCCACCGCGCCTTTGTCAATGTGATGCTGAATATTTTCAAGCCGGCCGCTTGATAAATCGTCAACCACGCGGATTTTTGCCCCTTTTTCGAGCAATGAGTCCACTAAATGAGATCCAATAAACGAAGCCCCTCCTGTCACCAAAATCTTTTTGTCTTTCCAATTCATTTCTTGATTCCTCCCACCGCAGTTAAATATTTTTCGAAAATTTGTGTCAGACGACTTATCATGATTTCATAGCTATGATGCGTAAGGGTTTTTTGCTGCCCTTGAATAGCGATCTGCTCCCGTTCCACTGCGTGATAAAGATAATGACTCATTTTTTCTAATAGCTCCTCCACGGTCCGATAAGCCAAGGCTTCTTGACCCTGAACAAAAAAATCGGACAAATTTTGTTTCCAATCGGTGACTAAACACGCCCCGACTCCGGTAGCTTCAAAGAGTCTCGCGTTATTGGCATATTCCTCTGCCACATCGATATGTGAATTAACGGTCATTTTGCTGGCTGCCAGCACCTCATACATTTCATTTCCCCAAACTTCTCCCCGCCACGCTTTTCTTAAAGCTGAATTCTTAGGGAGCGTCTCAATACCATAGCCGAACCAGGCCAAGGGATACTGCTGGCATACCTTTTCCAGCAATTCCACACGGGAACGA
Organism: Candidatus Omnitrophota bacterium; assembly: GCA_016196555.1. Taxonomy (GTDB): domain Bacteria; phylum Omnitrophota; class Omnitrophia; order Omnitrophales; family Aquincolibacteriaceae; genus JACPXK01. The sequence continues at coordinate 11,115 of JACPXL010000022.1, forward strand.
TGCTCTTTAGAAACGCCGCCGATAAAAGTCACGTCAAATGTCTTCTCGATTTTTGCGGTTTGATTCAAAACCCGCCGGTCAAAGGCAAGCGGTAAATATTCTGCGTTCATATTCCGGGAGCGAAATAGCGGAATAAAATGCGGGAAGGAACTCACCACCAAGTCCATGGTCTGATAATTACGTCTCTGCAAAAGCGGTGATGCCATCTGACAAGCCATCAAGCGCGCGTATTTCTTCAGCTCACCGATCATGTTATCCGTAAACAAATTTTGCTCCTGGACAAGGACCACGTCCGGCTCAATGCTTCGAATTTGTTCGCGCACAATCTCGAATCTCCAATCGAGTCCCAATAAATAATTCCCGGCGTTCGACATGAGCTGAGGAAAGGCCGTAATTTTTAATCCATTTTCTTTGGCCCATTGAAGCTGCGTGCGCTCATCATTGACAACAAATTCCTGCGCCTCATGCCCCAATTGTTTGAAGTAATAAGAATAAGAATCGAAAGTTCCGAAACGTTCCTGCATCAAAGCATGGCGCTGTTCTTCAAAGCAAGAATTCGATGTGAGAGGATGGTCAGCATGATACTTTTGCAAAAACTTTGGATAGTAGTAATCCAGAATGATAATCTTCATGAAAAATTTTTCCGGTCCGTCTTCATGAATAAAAAGCTCATGCAACGCCCCGACTTGTCCGATCTATTTGATTGAGGTTGTTGTTTTATTAACTATCAAACAATAACAGAAACTAATAAAAATATACAATAACATGTAACTAATATCAATATTATCGACAAAAAAAGTTTAGACTGTAACTCTTTATGACGCCTAGTATTACAATCATTATGCCCTCCTATAACCAGGCAGGCTTTATCAAAGAATCGATAGAATCGGTCCTCCGCCAGACTTTTCCCTCTTTTGAACTGCTGGTGATCGATGGGGGCAGCACCGACGGAACCGTCGAAATTCTTCGAAAAATTCAGGATTCCCGCCTCCGCTGGATCTCAGAAAAGGACAAGGGGCAAGCAGATGCCATCAATAAGGGATTCAAAATGGCTTCGGGAAATATTCTGGCTTGGCTGAACGCCGATGATCTTTACTTCCCTAACGCTTTAACGACTGTAGGAAATTTTTTCGCCCAACACCCCCAGACCCTTTGGGCCATCGGTCAATGCACGATTATCAATGAGCATGGAAAGGAAATCCGAAAATGGGTCAGCGCTTATAAATCCTGGCGCCTTAGCCAATATTCCTATTCCGCTCTTTTAAGTGAAAATTTCATTCCTCAAATGAGTGTTTTCTTCCGCAAGGATGCCATTGCCAAAGTCGGCGGCGGGGTCGACGAAAATTTACATTACGCGATGGATTATGATCTGTGGCTGCGTTTAGGAAAACAATTTGAGCCGGGCTTTATTCCCGAGCCGGTTGCAAAATTCCGGATGTATGCGGCCACAAAATCAATCACCGGTTTTCACCGGCAATTTCAGGAGGATTACGAAGTAGGAAAAAAATACTCCGGCAATGCTTTTTGGCCTGTTTTTTTTCATGGAATTAACCGTCTCAAAATTGTTACAATCTACCAGCTTTTGGCGCTCTTCCGGAAATTCGGCCGGCCGCCTCGCAATTAAAATAAATCATCGCGGGATATTCCTGCTCAGGAGAAAATATGAAAAAGGCTTTAATCACCGGCATCACAGGGCAAGATGGAAGTTATTTGGCCGAATTTCTTTTACAGAAAGGTTATCAAGTCCACGGAATCATTCGCCGGTCAAGCTCCTTTAATACCGCGCGTATTCAGCATCTCTATCAAGACCCGCACGAGGCCAATGTGCGTTTTTTTCTGCATCACGGCGATCTGCACGACGGAGGAAATTTAAAACGTTTGCTCGAGCAAATTCAGCCGGATGAAATTTATAATCTCGGCGCTCAAAGCCATGTGCGCGTCAGCTTTGACATTCCTGAATATACGGCGGATGTGACGGCCATTGGAGTGCTGAGAATTCTGGAAGCGATTCGTGAAACAAAAGTTAAAACGCACTTTTATCAGGCCTCCAGCAGTGAAATGTTCGGAAAAGTCATTGAAACCCCTCAAAGAGAAACCACTCCGTTTTATCCGCGCAGTCCTTATGGCTATTCCAAAGTTTTCGCCTACTGGGCCACCGTGAACGCACGGGAAAGTTATGGGCTCTATGCCTGCAACGGAATTCTTTTTAATCATGAGTCGCCTCGGCGCGGAGAAACTTTTGTCACGCGAAAAATTTCCAAAGCCGTGGCCAAAATTAAAAAGGGCCTGCAAAAAGAGCTTTTTCTGGGAAACATTGAAGCAAAACGCGATTGGGGTTATGCCAAGGATTATGTCGAAGCCATGTGGATGATGCTTCAGCAAAAAAATGCCGACGATTATGTCATTGCGACGGGAGAAACTCATTCCGTGCGGGAATTTCTCGAAGAGGCCTTCGCTTATGTCGGCCTTGATTGGAAGAAATACGTCAAAACCGATCCCCGATATTTCCGTCCGGCTGAAGTTGATCTTTTGGTCGGAGATCCTGCCAAAGCCAAAAAATTATTGGGCTGGAAACCGCGCATTAGCTTTAAGCAATTGGTCCACCTGATGGTGGATAGTGACATGAATGGTTCCGAAGTCACTCCTTACTAAACTTCCCCATAAAACCAAACCTGACCTAATCCATTCCTTCGTCTATTGTTAGCCAAGCCATATCCCGGCTTGACTTATTGCCGTCTATTGAGTAAATTTATTGTTAGCAAAAGCTATCATTAAATAGCAAATAGTTACAATTTAGTTCAAAATTTTCAAGACAAAGGCCCAATTGTTCGATAACTTAAAGCAACACAGGAACTTATCATGATAAACATTGGCATTATCGGCTGCGGACAATGGGGCCCCAATCACGTCCGCAATTTCTCCCATCTTTCCGGAAGCCGTGCCCTGATGTGCGCTGATTTAAATGAAAAGCGCCTCAAGGCCATGAAAGAAACTTTCCGTAATATTCATCCGACCTATGATCACCGGGAAATCCTTAGGCATCCCAAAATTGATGCGGTGGTTATTTCCACCCCGACCAAGACCCATTATCAGCTGGTTAAAGAAAGTCTTTTGGCAGGCAAAGATGTTCTCTGCGAAAAGCCACTTTGCACTAGTATTCCAGAAGCGCGTCAGCTGATCAAATTGGCCAAAAAATTAAAACGCATCTTGATGGTGGGCCATGTTTTTCTCTTTAACAGCGGGATTCAAAAACTTCACAATTTAATCGACGACGGCTCCTGCGGGCGTCTTTATTACATGCATTCTCAACGCACTAATTTGGGCCCTTTCCGCACCGACGTTAATGCTGTTTGGGATTTGGCCACTCATGACATTGCGATCTTTAATCACCTTTTGAAATCACAGCCGTTGGAAGTTTCGGCACGCGGCGGAAAATTTCTTCAAAAAAAGATTGAGGATGTGGCTTTTATTTCGCTCTTTTATCCCATGAATGTTCTGGTCAATATTCACGTGAGCTGGCTTGATCCGCGCAAAGTCCGCCAGATTACCGTGGTGGGAGACAAAAAAATGGTGATCTGGGATGACCTCGATAATGTCGGTCCAATCCGCTGCTATGACCGGCGTGTTATTCCCCATTATTATTATCAAACTTTCGGGGAATTTTATCTTCTGGCCAAAGAAGGAAATATCACTATTCCGAAAGTCGATTTATCGGAACCCTTAAAAGCGCAAGATGGTCATTTCCTGGATTGCATCCGCAATCGCAAACAACCTCTGACCAATGCCCAATCCGGTCTCGACGTGATCAAAGTCCTTGAAGCCATTCAAAAATCATTGGCGCAAAAAGGCCGTTCCGTACGCATCCCCTCATGAAAGCCCTGGTCATCATTCCTATTTTTGATGAAGGCGTAAAAATGAAAATGACTTCCACCCGGATGCGCGATTTTTTGGAAGCACGCTCAAGGCGGGACCCTCAAATTGACATCATGCTCATGGATGACGGCTCTCCCAAACCGAATGTGGAGCCCATGGCAAAAAAATTTGGTTTCTTGAGTTTACGCAATCCTGCCCGAAGCGGCGTTGGATTTTCCATTCGAAGGGCCTATGATTACGGTCTGGAAAAAGGCTATGACATTTTGATTACCATGGCGGGAAATAATAAAGACAATCCCGATGAATTGGACCAACTTATGGAACCGATTGTTTCGCAACGGGCCGACTTTGTTCAGGGGTCCCGTTATTTGTCCGGCGGGAATTTCGGCAACATGCCTTTTTACCGCCTTTTCACAACCCGTTATATCCATCCCCTGCTTTTTTCGCTTGCGGCGGGCAAACAAATCACTGACAGCACCAACGGCTTCCGCGCGATTCGCGCTTCGGTTTTACGCGATCCTCGTTTGAATCTGCACCAGGATTGGCTTGATCAATATGAACTCGAACCTTATCTTTTTCATAAAGCGATTCGTTTAGGCTATCGCGTGACGGAAGTTCCCGTAACTAAAATTTACCCGGACAAAAAACTAGGCTATTCAAAAATGAAACCCATCATTGGCTGGTGGAGCATTTTACGGCCTGTCATTTACCTACTGCTGAGGATTAAAACATGATCACTCCCGATGTCAAACTTGGTAAAAACGTTGTGATTCATCATCCTGATTTGGTGAATCTTTACGGCTGTCAAATCGATGATGAAAGCCGGATCGGAACCTTTGTTGAAATTCAAAAAGGCTCTGTGATCGGAAAGCGCTGCAAAATCCAAAGTCATACTTTTATTTGCGAAGGCGTGACGATTGAAGACGGCGTTTTCGTGGGGCACGGTGTGATGTTCATCAATGACCTTTATCCGCGGGCCCTGAATGAAGACGGCAGCATGCAGACCGAAAAGGATTGGGTGCTTATCCGCACCAAAATCGGAGCAGGCGTCACTATTGGCAGCAACGCTACGATTTTAGGCGGCATTAAAATCGGGAAAGGTGCTCTTATCGGGGCCGGAGCTGTTGTCACCAAAAATGTACCGGATTACGCGATTGTCGCCGGTGTCCCTGCCAAAACGATTGGAGACGTTCGTAAAAAACGGAAATAATATGAAAATTGCATGGTTTCATTCCCATTTACTCAATTGGTCGGGCGGGACTAAATTTCTCTATGAAACCCTTAAACGCCTCAATGAACGCGTCGATATCACAATTTTTGTGGAAGCAGCAGATGAAAAGCTGCAGGCCATTTTTGAAGAATCCGGCATTAAGGTGGTCGCCTTTACACGCACCCGTTCCTCAAAAAGCCATACTTACTGGCTCTTTTTTCCTTTCTTTATTGTCCAGGAAATTTTTTGGGTGTACCGGAAAGTCAAAAATTTTGACATGTATGTTTCGAGTTTCTTCCCCATGAATTACGTTCTCTTTAAAGCCGGTAAAAAGCCGCATATTTTCTTTTGTTTTGAACCTTTTGTTTTTATCCATGACCAGGACATGATTAACGGTTTTGGCTTACAAAAGCGCCTGGCGCTCCATTTTCTGCGGTTTTTGTATGCAAAAAAAGACATTCGTGCCAGCCGAGCCGCGGACTCGATTTTAACTTTGAATGCGGATGTGGCCAAATCGGTAACACAAACCTACAACCGTGAGCCCGGCCTCACTTACATGGGAGTGGATATTGATTCTTTCCGTCACTATCCGGATACGCCTTATGCTCAAAAGTATGCGTCTAAAAAGGTCATTATTCACAGCACGGACTATACTCCTCTCAAAAGGACCTGGTTTTTAATTCAATCGATGGAAAACATCATTAAACGTGTCCCTAACGCCGTTTTGCTCATTACCCATTCTCAAGACGATCGTAGAGAAAAACAAAAAATGGAAAATTACATCCATGAACACGGTTTGGATCAGCATGTTGAGTTTCTTGAATTCCTGGACTATGCGGTCTTGCCGCAATATTACAGCCTGGCCGATATTGCAGTTTATCCGGGAATCGGCTGCGGAGCTGCGGCTTCCAGCTATTTTGTCCTTGAATGCATGGCCTGCGAAACACCTTGTGTGCGCACTAATACTACGACTGAGGAAACCGCTGACGGGGTTTCAGGATATTTATTCGATCCCTACGATTCAAATGATATGGAAGAAAAAATCATCCGTCTTTTAACCGATAAAAATCTCGCGGTTAAAATGGGCAAAAATGCGCGTAAAACCGTTCTCGATCGATACAACTGGAATTTAGTCACGAATAATTTTTTACAAGCATTCAAAAAACATTTGGATTTCGTGAGGGCTTAGCATGGACATTGAAAAGGTCGAACATGGCGGAACTTTATATGCCATTGTCTTCCGCAAAGAAATGAATGTTCAGGACGGGGTGAAATTTTTAACTCCCGTAGAATACCCTCTTCAAGTTGGTTTAATCGAGAGGAAAAAAGGCTATGCCTTCCGTCCTCACAGCCATCGGGACATGCATTACAATGTCAACACAACTCAAGAATTTCTTTACGTCGAAAAGGGCAGCCTTAAAGCTAAAATCTATGACGCCAATTGGAGTATTATTTATGAGACGGTATTGCGTGCGGGTGATTTTTTTCTGGCCATTACCGGCGGACATTCTTTCGAAGTTCTCGAAAATGTCCGTCTTTTGGAAGTCAAACAAGGGCCTTATCCGGGCGATCAATATGCCAAACGCTTTAAAGAATAAATTAATCCGCGTCGCCGAGCCTTATATCGGGAAGGAAGAAATTTCTCATGTCAACGATTGCCTCAAGCGAGGCATGATTTCTGGATTTATTAGCGGCGATTATTTGGAAGAATTCGAAAATCTCGTCAGCAAGTCCTGCGGCGTTAAATATGGGGTCGCAACGACAAGCGGCACCACGGCCCTCGCCTTGTCTGTTGCCACTTTGGGTCTAGGGCCTGGCGATGAAGTATTAGTGCCCACCTTGACCAATATCGCTTCGGCCTTTGCGGTTGTTTATACAGGAGCCAAACCGGTTTTTGTCGATTCAGAACCCGTAACCTGGAATTTGGACCCCGAAAAACTACACCGGCATATCAATCGGAAAACAAAAGCCATTATGCCCGTCCATTTGTACGGACATCCGGTGGACATGGCGCCTGTAATTAAAATTGCCAAGAAACACAATCTAAAAATTATTGAAGATGCGGCTGAAGCTCACGGGGCTGAATATCACGGGAAGAAAATCGGCTCGCTCGGTCATATTGGCTGCCTCAGTTTTTTTAGCAATAAAATCGTGACCACGGGCGAAGGCGGAATGTTAGTAACCAATGACCGGAAAATTGCGGAGCGGGCACGATTTTTAAAAAATCTCGGTTATTCCAACCGCGAAAAATTTCTTCATACCGATTTGGCTTTTAATTACCGACTGACTAATCTACAAGCTGCGCTCGGCGTGGCTCAAATGTCACGTTTCAAAAAAACCATCGAAATGAAAAGAAAAGTTGCGCAGCTTTATACTCAACGTCTGCGTCAAGTTAAAGGGCTTCAATTACCGCCGGAACTTCCCGGCTCAAAAAATGTGTATTGGATGTATGCATTAGTTTTGGGCAAACAACATCCCAATCGCCAAACCGTACGGGAGAAACTCATTAAAGCCGGGGTTGAGACTCGTAACTTCTTTTACCCCATGCACTTACAGCCAGCCTTTCGCTCGATGAAGATTGTCTCAAAATCTTATCGTCTTCCGGTGGCGGAGTCAGTGGCCAAACGCGGCCTTTATCTGCCCTCCAGCCCTAAACTGACAGAAACTCAGATCGATCGAATTTCTAAAACACTGATTAAAATTTTGAAGGATTAACCGTGCAGCCTTCATCTATTTTTGATCATCAAAGTTATCGCTTTCTTTATCCGTTCAGCACAACCCGCCATCAAACGGTCTGCCAAATGCTGGGGAGCGAAAAGTTTCAAGATGTACTGGAATTGGGCTGCGGAAAAGGCGACATTCTTACTTCGAAGTATAAAAACTTTTCACGGTATACGGGACTTGATTTGTCGCCCCATCAGCTTTCGAAAATCCCGGAAGAAATTAAAAAGAATTCAAATGTGACATTACGCGAATATGATTTAGACCAATCTCTAGACTTTCCTAATAATTCATTTGATTTGGTTATTTCTATTAGCACTTTGGAATATCTTTTTGATCCCATTGCGTTTATTCAAGGGGTTCACCGGGTTTTAAAGCCAGGAGGCACACTTTTACTCCATACGGTCAATATTGCGTTTTTCCCACGACGTTTGCAGCTTTTGTTCGGAAATTTACCGACTTTTAATTCCCTGCCAGGCTGGGAAGGGGGAAATTTGCATGATTTTACTTACGCTTCGCTAAAAAAACTTCTCATTCAAAATCACTTTGAGATTTTAGAGTCTCGCTGTTCGGGATTATTCCCTCCACTGCGCATGATATGGCCTAATTTTTTGGCCGGCGATATGATTTTTAAATGCCTTAAGAAGAAACCTCTTAATTAAAGACGGCCGAGTCTTGCCTTATTCTGCTGATAAAGCTGCGGCCCCAAAACTTCCTGTGCCAGCGCTTCTTTGTCTTGGCCATTATAGAAATCGTATTCCATGACCGATGCGATTTTTAGCAGAGTCGGCAAGGTTAAGGACTTCATCGTAGGATTCGCCGTCAGCATACCATCGATCTTCTGGACATATTCTTCCGGCGATTTCAAAATCACTGAATTTTGACGTTCCCGAAAAAGGATAATCATGGCGTCAACCGACGCAACTTTATCGGCATTGGCTAAACCAAGCCAGCCCTGCGAATCATTGTTCAAAGCCGCTACAATCGTCTGAATCTGCGGTGAAGGAGGTTCGCGCTTGATCGCGGGCTCTCCCGCTCCGCCTATCGCAGGGGCAGAGGCCGGACTACGGCCCGAAATAAAAGCTGCGGTCATCGCATTCGTAATCACAAGCAACAATCCAATAATTACAACGGTCTTCCCTTTCATAGCTTCACTCCTTTTTGTTTTAGATGTACTTCTTAAAGTAAGTTAAAACACTTTCAGTTTGATGATCAAAACCCGGCGTTCCTGCCGGACCATTTTGCACTTCTTCATCCGGCTCAATCCCCACATGATCAATGACTGTGCCCTTTGGTGTCAAATACCGGGCCGTTGTCATTTTCATGGCCGTCACATCATCCAAAGGGATCACGGATTGAACTGAGGCCTTGCCAAAGGTCTTGACCCCAATGACGTGGGCGCGACCATTTTCCTGCATGGAAGCGGTAAAAATCTCAGATGCACTCGCAGAACCTTCATTCACCAAAATAGCAATCGGATAATTGCCTTCCACCGTTTTTGCTTCGGAGACATACTCTTGCTGCTGTTCCGGGATTTTGCTTTTCACGCTTACGATCTTGGTGCCAGCCGGTAAAAATTTCTGCGCCAACTCAATCGCCTCCGGCATCACTCCACCTTGATTGCCCCGTAAATCAATAATCAACGCCTGCATTCCTTTTTCGTGTAAAGTTTTCAAAGACTTTTCGGTTTGATCGGCCGTATTTTCTCTAAATTCAGCAATGCGCAGATAGCCCAAACTTTTTCCGATCATTCGCACGTCTTTGACGGCTTCGATTTCAATTTTTTGACGGACAACACGTATGTCCATAGTTTGATTCGTGGCCGAACGCAAAATTGTGAGCGTCAAGGCCGTATCGACATCGCCCCGTAAAAGCGCGGCAACCTCGGGCAGAGGTTTTTTTTCTGTTGTTCCACCGTCAATTTTCATAATTTTATCTTGTGGTAAAAGTCCCGCTTTTTGGGCGGCGCTATCAGGCTGAACTTCCATAATGACCGGGAACCCTTCAATGGCTTCAAGCCTCGCCCCAATTCCCGCATATTCCCCTTTGATATCGATTTTCAAAAGCTCATAATGTTCCTTACCAAGGAATTGGCAATAAGGGTCGAGCGAAGCCATCATCCCTTTAACCGCTTCATAATACAGTTGACGGGGCTGTTTATCGTCAACATAAGCCTGAATAATCAATCCAATAGTTTTTGAAAAAAGTTTTAATTCCTCGAGTACGTTCATATTCCCAGGGACTTCTTCCTGAGCAAAAATCGGCCTATAAAGAGAAGCCGCCAAGCCCATCCCTACACATAGCACGAAGATCCATCGAAATTTTCTTATCATATTTTGTCTACCGTCGTGTAATATTCCTGCCAGCTGCGCACAATACCCTTACGCGACATGACACAATCAATCGTCATGCGAGAGTTTTTGTCGCCCATCAGATTGGCCATACTTCGAATATTAAAATTTTCCGAATAAACCGTTAAAATTCCAGAACCAATAAAGCTTTGCAAACTTGCTTTTTCCTCGTCTGCCAGCGGATAAAACTTCATAATAGTATCGGCAGCCGCTTCCAAATCCTTAAAAAGGCCGTCATCGATGGTCCCCGCTATCCCATCCGGCCCCATACGAATTAACATCACTTTGCGTGCTAAAGATTCGCTCATTCCGAGGGCCTTTAGAACAACCCGCGAAGCCGTATTGATGTTGATTTTCCCATTGCTGTGAAGTGTTATGTACGGAAGCAAATGTTCATAGACTCCTTGACTCACCCCGCGGACCAGCAAAAGTTCTTCCAGCGTACCTAATGGCAAATTCTTTGTCTTATAGGGAGGTTTCAATCCCTTATAGTAGGCCGATTCGGTGCCACGGTCGTAGGGATTGTCATCCGCATCCGTCCAGTCCAACACCGAAAGGGCAACTGCATTTGCATCTTCTCGACTTAATCCAGCCGCTTCCTGCAACAAGAGGGTCAAAATTTGAGGGGATGTAGTCATATTAAGATTAATTTTTCTTTCTTCGTCTATCGCACCATAACCGGTTGCAATTTGATGGCTGTCGATGACATTTTCGGTCAACTCATATTCTCCGCCCAAAATTTTAAAAGCCCCCTCAGATCCGACCACCGAGCTCGCAAACTCGGGGATTCCCTGGCTCCAATCTTGATTTAACGCGTCAAATTTATCCTTGGCACCCGGCTTGTCCTGCAGCCTATAAAAAGCTTGGGCGATTCCGGCCTCCGCGACATTCCGCAATTTAGTGCGGTTCTCCAAATGTTCGATTTTTTTTAACCGCTGCCGAACCGTATGGCCTACGGTTAATGCAAAAACTCCGAACAAAACAAGGATAGATAAAACAAAAATTAAAATACTACCGTTTTGGGCATTGCTATTTATTTTCCGGATTTCCATTTGGCTTGGAGGCATTCGCTAACGCATCCACCTTTTGTGAAAGTTTGTCGATCTTTTCTCCCAGTTCATCAAATTTGCGCTTTAGGTATTTATCAAGACCTTCCGGCTCATAAATACCACCGACTTTTTCCACTTTGCGGTCTGCGGCAATATTATGAGTTACCCCGTGCCGGACCACTCCAGATTCCGCATCATCATCGTCCACAGCGTAAGCAGTCCCCGATAAAAACAAACACAGAATGACAAGAACACCATAGAGTAATTTTTTATGCAGTAGCATGAGCAGTCTCCTTCGCGGTCGAAACATCTTTGTTTGCTGATTCTTTTTCGAATGCGTTCCAGTCAATTTCGAAAATAACCGTACGGGTTTTGGTGCCGGGATCATTATTGCTAAAAAACGGTTTGAACAGTTTTAGGCCTTCGCCGTTTAAATAGTACAGTCGAAACATAATCGAGCGTATGAGTTTTGGATCTGCAATCACTGTGGTATAGACGTCCCCTCTTTTCACTAAAAGCGCACTGGTCATCAGAACATTGCCTGTCGTGATGGTTTTTTCTATTAATTCCCCGTCCTTCATATAAAAAAGCTTTTGCGGAACACCGTTTAAATTTTTCTCCGGAAGATTGAGCAGCGGATCCATCGTATTAAGATCGATGCTTAAGCCGTTTTTAAAATAAAGCTTACTGCCTTCTTGCCGCAGCAGTTCGGCTTCGGGCGTATACCTTAATATTTCAATGACAGGCAAAATGGCATCCAAGTAGCTTGTTTTAAGTCCGCGGCTTTGTTTGAGAAACCCAATTTTTTCTTCCTGTTCCTCTTGCGCGACAATTGCCTCGGCTTTCTCAACATTCCACGTGGCCGCCAAGGTAAGCGCCGGATTCTGTTCGATCATATCGTTATATAAAAAAAGATAACTTGGCGGCGGAGGTAAATCCCCGTGCGTGAAAGCTAAAAGTTGATTTTCCTGCTGAGGAGACAATTTAAGAGAAGTTTTCGCCACGGCCGATTCACGCGAGACCGGAACCATTTCGAGAATTGTTTTTTCAACTTGTGAAGGCCGGAGACCAAGCCCTTTGAGATAATCCATACATTCAACTCCTCCCGCCGACATCATACGGAACAAACCGGCAGCGGTTTTTTCATCATCCGTCACAAAGGCCTTGGCGAGCCAGTAAGTTTCCATTCGATGCTGCGATCCTCCATCAGCCGTAGCCCCTCGTTCTCCTACCGCGATAATGAAATAACCCGGCGGCCACCAGCTATGCACCACGGCATTCGTGGGAGTTTTGTCCCGCAAAGCAATCATGGCATCATACCAAGTATCATTCATAATAGGACGGACCGAGCGCCAGATAACATCCGCGGAAATAATCGTAACGGGCAATACCACGAGGGCCACAAAACTAATCAAAATAGCGCGCATGACTTTTTGAGTTGGGACGGAGGGAATCTTTTTTTCAATGAGTTCTTTTCCCATCTCGCACAAGTAATGCACTCCAAACGCAACAAAAATTGAAAATGGAATAACAAACAAAACCACGAATCGTTCGGTTTTAATCGCCATACGAAAAAGCATGACCCCAATAAACATCATCACGGCCCAACGACAAAATACCTCGAGGCGTTTCTGCCGGATGACATTGACCAAACTTAAAATTACTCCCAGAACCGCGAAGCCAGCCAGTTGAAAATTTCCCGATAGATAAACCAATTTCTGTAGGGATGTCGGGCGCGTTTCTCCTACGGTAAGAAAGGCGCTTGGCCAAGGATCAACTTTAGTCAAAGCGAATTTAGGCAGAATAAAGAGCCCCTCAAAAATAGAGTCCCACATATTGACTGGATGCATAAAAAGAGCAAGAAAAATAACGGAAGAAAAGAAGTACGAAACGGTAAACCACAAATAAGGGTTTTGATAAAAACTTTTCCGTCCCAATAGAAAGACAAAAGCGCCAAAAACTCCACCGGCAAAAGTTAAAAACCATATGAAGGGCCATCCACTCCAGAACTGGGGATACATCGCGGTCACAACGCCTGCCACCGTTCCCCAAATCCAAGAGCGCTTTCCTTCTTCGGTCCCTGCAAAAAACAAAGTTAAAATTGTCACGGGAAAGAAATAATTGTAGGGATCCGTGTCATACCAGCCAAAAAAACTTCGCTGTAAAAAAATTGGGGCAAGCAGCATGGCGGTCGAACCGCAAATGATGCCCAGCAAATTCAGACGGTAGACATGACCGAACATAAAAAACGCCACAACAATCGGCACACAGATGAGCAGCGGGACAAAGCAAAGCGCGGTCATCATGCTTGTCCCAGGCCGGAAAAAATCCACCAGCCGATACCAAAAGTAACCGAGATAAGGATGCCATGCCCGGCGCTCTTTAACGCCATGAGGAGCGCGGCGATATTTATTCAGAAAATATCCATTTCCGAGATTGGGCCCTAAATTCCCATGTTTTTGCAAATGGCGCGTCAATGAATAATAAAAATAAGGGTCTGCCTCCAGCAGGTAATGATGGCGATAACGGGGATAGGCCGCATTTTTCATATTACTTGCCGTCTGGCGGACAATATCCTCAAATTTATTTTTGTCGGTCCGCAAGGTTTCTTGAGTCCGCTCTTCTGCCCATTGAAGCCGGTCGTTTGAACTCATCGTGGGAGCCATTTGACTGGCCATGGACACAAATTGTTGTTTCATATTCAGATAGACGCTGAGCCGCGCATTACGCTCAATCGATGCCGATTCCCAAGGCATTGGGCCGCGTAAAGGATAGGTCCGAACATATAAGGCGAGAAGAGCCACCGCAATCAGAGCTGCCCAAAACCCTAGGCGGCTCATGCGGTTCGTTTCCCTCATTTTGGTCTCAAGATTTTGATTCATAATTGTGTTAAAGTCATAAGCGAAATCATCCGTATTTGAAATAACCTATGGAAAACAAAAAAGTCCTTATTATGATCCCCGCCTTCAATGAAGGGAGGGCTATTCGGCTGCTGGTCAATGATATTCGAAAGCGTTTCCCTGCCTTTACTATTTTGGTCATCAATGACGGCTCTTCCGATAACACCGCTCAAGAAGCCAGGGCCGGGAAAGCCCAGCTCGTTTCTTTGCCCTACAATCTCGGAATCGGGGGCGCGGTTCAAACTGGATTCAAACTTGCTCTGCGCGATGGTTATGACGCCACGATTCAAATTGATGGAGATGCTCAGCATGACCCTGCCTTTTTAATGGATGTTCTCGGCCCGGTACTTCGGGGAGAAGTTGATTTATGCATTGGAAGCCGCTTTCTTTCGGAAAAATCAAAATTCAAATCCACGTTTTTACGCCGCATCGGCATTCGTTTTTTCTCTGTTTTGCTCGGCTGGCTCACTGGTATTTATCTGACGGATCCCACATCAGGCTACCGGGCCACCGGCAAAAAACTTATTTCCAAGTTCGCTTCTTATTATCCGATCGATTTCCCGGAACCCGAAGCCATTCAAATTGCAAACCGTTTTGGTGCAAAAATTATCGAGGTCCCCGTGAATATGCGCAAACGGCTTGGCGGGACCTCTTCAATCCGGTATTTCGTCACCCTCTACTATATGATCAAGGTAACCTTAGCTATCTTGATCGACACTTTGAAGCATAAAAATTAGGAGAAAACATGCACCCTAAAATTTTTACGATTCTCCTTGCGGCCGTTATTTTCATGATTGTTATCGACGCTATCCGGCGCCAAAAAATGACTTTTAAATATTCCATCTTCTGGATGAGCAACTGCCTTCTTGCACTTGTCCTGTCGATTAATGACCGAATCTTAGTCCGCTTGTCAGAACTTGCCGGTTTTTCATTGCCCAGCAATTTCATTTTTTTCCTTTTGCTCGTTTTCTTCATCGTGCTGAGTTTTCTCCTCACGATTTATGTCAATGAACAAAACACCCGCACCGAAAATCTTGCCCAAGCGATGGCTTTGCTCGAACACAAATTCGATCAAAGCTTAAATCAAAAAACAGATTCCACAAAAAAATAAGCTACTTTCCGGAAGCCGGTGACCGGCTCGAAGATGGAACCGAAATTGGGTGATCATTGCTTGGGGCCGGCAAGCCTTCTTCCATTGCTTTTTCTTCGTTATCTCCTTGATTAATTAACGATTCGAGTGTTGCGGCCAAATCAAAACGATTAATGGAGCGGAGAATGGAAACAGGCCCTAAAGCACGTTCTTTTTTCCCCATGGTCACATAAGCCATTCCCAACCCAAAATAAGCCTCAGGAGGTTTATCCGTGGTCACATCGAGCGATTTTTGAAATAGTTTCTCTGCCGTTTCCGGATCTTTCTTCTCAAAAAGAGTGACCCAGCCAAGACCTAAATAAGCTTTTGAGTAATTAGGACTTATGGCAATCGCTTTCTCAAAATATTGGGCGGCTTCTAATGGGGCTTTGCCAGCCCCCGCGTAAGTAATCCCAAGATTAAAATAAGAATCTGGAAAATTGGGGTCGACTCGAATGGCTTCCTGGAAAGAGCCGATCGCGCTTTGCAGCGATTTATTCTGTTTCAAGTAAGCAATCCCTAAAAGATTGTAAGCTTGGGCTAAATTAGGATTTTCTTTTAAGACTTCTTGGAGTTCTTCGATGGCTTTGTCATAATCCTCTTTGGACAAATACTTTTCGGCGGCATTGTAATGTGCAATCATGGATTCCTCATTTGCTCTCGCGGCACCCATCGAAAATATTAAAAACGAAAAAACAATCCCACACAATATCGGTCTCAAGCTTTGACTCCCGGCACAGCTTCTGGAGGAGCAAAACCACCTGCGGCTTGATCTTCATCTTCTTGGCCTGGTTGGCTCGGAACTGCGGCTGCAGGCCCTGCGCTCACTTCTTTAGTTTCTGTTTCAGCCGTTTTCATGATTCCTTCGGGCTGCTCCTCCTCTGAAGAAGTTGGAGTAGAGGCTGATTCCAGAGAATCTTCCGATGAAAGAATCTCTCCTTCGATTTTTTCTGTCGCAATCAAAACTCGTGAAATATCGAAACTGAATTTCATGACATCCGCCCCTTTGGATTTCGGAGTCAAACTATATTTCGTAATTTGAAATAAATAATCTGATTCTTCCAGGGCATGCATAAAACCAAGAACGTTGCCCAGAGATCCCTCTCCCGAAATGGTTGTCTTATATTCCTGGACCATGGAAGTGGAACTGACATCTCCTGGCTGAATGTTCGAAACGGAAACCGACTTCTCCGCTGCAATAGTTTCGATTTTTCGAAGCAAAGCCGCGACGATTTCTTCCTGCTTTTTTTCGCCGGCATCCAAGTATTTCACATACTGTCCATATTCTTTCAGAATGCCGTCCCGAAACGAAAGAATACGCAAATTGCGTTTAATGGTCTGCGATTTTGTGACGATTTCGGTCTCAAGGCTCGTAATATGACTTAAAATGGGGCCTAAAAGAAGCCCGTCCATTAAAGCAAGCGCCACAAGCACAATGGCAATGCTGACGAGAGTTTTTTCGCCCTTTGAAAGTTTTGCAAAAACCGCTTCGATTTGTTCGATCATCGTCTCTAGACTTCCTTATCTTCGGCAAGCTGACATTCAATTTCAAAATCGGCCACGTCGGCTTGTCCCACATGCCTCGATTTTGTTGATTTGGTCTTCACACTGCTAAAATAATTTGATTCTTCAAGGTCTGTCACAAAGGCAAAAACACGGGACATTGAATTGGCCGTTCCCTTAAGCTCCAGAACACCGGTTTGATCATATTTAAAATCCGTCAAATAAATGTCATCTCCGATCAAAGAGGTAACGCGCTCGAAAACATACAGCGCTTTGCCGCGATTTTTAATCAAATTTCTTACCACTCTCGCCTTGGTGGAAGCCCGCTCGAGGCTCAAGGCTTCACTTGCGCTTTGTTCATCAATAGAATCGATTTTCTGAATAATTTCCTTTTTGATATAAATTTTACTGGCTAAAAAAATACACAACAAAACCAGACAGGCCATAACCAAAACACCCAAGGTAATGACTTCCCTGCCGCCTTCGCGGAATCGTCTTCTAAGCTTCAGCTCTTTGGGAGTTAAATCCAGCCTCATGAAAGACAGGCTGGCCAGAGAAGCGGTTAAATCGAAAAAACTATCGTCAGTCATTCCCTCTTTTTTTGAAAAGGCCTGGCCGTCCGCCGGAATAATGGCGGCAGCTTCTACAAATTGAAGAAGTAAATCTTTTTCTAAATTCAAAGATCTTGTTTTTTGAATCATTTTTTGGAGCTCAGCCTTTATTTCACTTCCTCCAGAAACCACGAGAGTTTTAATCGCTCGGCCCACTCCTTGGTCCTGATAAGCCGATACGGATTTTTCGAGTTCCCCCACAAAAGCCGTCTGAACTTCTTCTCCGCCGCTTCTCAACTCTTGAAGACCGATAGGAATACTGCGGACAAAAACTAATTGATGCTGGTCCACCACGGTGAAATCTGCGTAATGGTCGGCAATATGAAGCCCTCCCACAGCGGCGTCCTCAGTCCTGCTGTCAGCAATCCGGTCATAGCAGTTGGACATAGCTTCGGAAGCAATCATGATTTTCGCAATTTCCATCCCAGCCTTTTCAATAATTTGATATAGCCGGTCAATGACGCGGCGGTTGACAATAGTCAGTAACACATTGGTGTAATGTTGGCCGGCCGATTCCATACAAAGGTAATCAATCACAATTTCATCGCGGGAATAGGGGGTATAACGTCCTGCCTGCAAATCTACAATCTTACTGATTTCTTCTAAATCATTAGAGGGCATATCCACGTTTTTGGAAATAAAAAGCGTTGAGGGAAGAACACAGATCACGTCCCGAGTGCCAATGCCATTTTCGTTGGCAAACTGCAGCAAAAATTCGCTGATTTTGTCATCTTCTTGATCGCTTAAATCCTGGCTGGCGGTATGCAGGACTAAAATAGTCTCTTCGGTCTCTTGAGTCGCATGAACCAATCGTACTCGGTTGGGCGAAATATCCACCGCGATCAGATCATGACTCCGCTTAGAGGAAAAAAATTTGCCCGTTGGAAGGGAAAGTTTAGGCATGGTCACCATGGTCAACTCGTGGGCGGGGCACATCCGCCCGCTGGAACAGGAATAATACGGCTCATGGTTTTTTCCGCTTTGTCCTTCCCATATTCAATGTCTAATTTGATGGCCCTGGGAAGACAGGGACGATTCCAATAACTCACCCATTGTCCAGGAGTTGGCTTATTGACCGACATATCATAATGAATGGCAATACCGCGAATATCACCGGCCACTTGGTCCGTCTGATCTTCTCCAATCGTGGATGGCAAAAGCATTTGCTGATAAGTTTCCTGAGTGCGCTGAACTTCGTGCGAATCTTGTTCAAAATGGTACCGGACACGGACCGGCTGTTGTAAGGGCACCTTCCCCCAGAGAACGGATTTCTCGCCGGCAGGAATTCGAGTGTAAAATTGCAAAGAGGCCGGAGCGCCAACAAGAATATTGGCCGTAAACGGAAATGCATTCCGCAAATCAACCGTCAATTTTTCCAGAAAATAATCAATCTCCGATTCGGCACTTCCCATCATCGCATAACGCCAAATGCGATTACCGCCGAGGAAAGTGGTATAAATGATCGTACCGAGAAAAGAAACAATCACTGCCGTAACAATTACTTCGATCATTGTCATTCCCTGTGTTGACCGCAAAGGCTTCATGATATTTCAAGTAGTGTGAGGAACGACTAAATATCCAGTTCGCGTAATGTTTTTATTCTTGCCTTGAAATGTCCATCTCAAATCATACTGGACTCGAAAAAAATCCTCTCCCTGGCTTAAAACGTTTATTGCAGTGTTATAGACTGCCTTTCTCCCCATCAATAGAAGCTCATCTTTTGCCTCTTTTGCGTCAGAAGGCGGTAATCTTTTCATACGATAAACATAATCCTGCATCGCCCAAACTTTTTCCGACATAATCCACTGAGCTTCCAATCGGGTTTCCGCATATTTTAATGTCTGTAATGAACTGAGAAGGGCACGGTAAACCGTCACTAAGCCGCCGGACAAAATAAGGACGGCTATAAGCACCTCGATCAAAGTCATTCCTTTTTGATTCATAAATTCAGCGGCTATTCCCAATTGACAATGTCATCATCCACTTTATCTGATTTAGGATTTTTCCCCTGAGAAAACACATCATAATCATGCGGGCGGTGAGTCCCAGGCGATTGATACTGATAAGGCTTCCCCCACGGATCCAGAGGTGTTTTTTCCAGATACGGACCATTCCAATTTTGCGGAGTCGGATTTGAAGTCGGTTTTTTGAGAAGAGCCTTCAATCCTTGCTCGGTGGTGGGGAAAAAACCGTTGTCCAATTCATAAAGTTTTAAGGCGGTTGGAATGTTAACTTCAATGTCGGCTTTAGCCGCGGCGATTCGCGCTTGGTCCGAACGTCCCAAAAGACGCGGCACTACCATGGCCGATAAAGTTGCGATAATGACGACCACCAAAATAATTTCGATTAAGCTGAATCCGCGAGAATCAGCAGGATTTAATCTTCCCTTCATGGACTCCTCCTCTTTCATGATCAACTTGCAATTAGAGTATCAATACTAAACACCGGCAGAAGAATCGCAATAATCAAAAATCCCAAAATCAGCCCGACCCCCAAAATAACCAGAGGTTCCAGAAGCCGGGTAGCAATTTCAAGCGACTCCACAGTATCTTGTTCATACCAATTCGAAATTTCAAGCAATGACTCGTCCAGCCGCCCAGATTCTTCTCCTAGAGCTACAAGTTGAATCAGCAAACGCGGAAAGAGCGCCGACTTCCTTAATCCGTCACTTAAATATCGGCCATTCTGCACCGCTTCATAAGATGCCTGCGCGTCCCGGCGGACGGCCTCATTGCGAATGACCGGAATGGAGATTTCCAGGGCCCGGAGGATGGGAATTCCGCTTTTTAGAAGCAAAGCAAGGGTACGAACAAATCGGGAAGTTTCAACTTTAAGATAGAAGGCCCCCCAATAGGGTATCTTAAGCAAGAAACGATGGATTTTTTCTCTTTCCGCCGGTGCTTTCAAAACCTTCCGGCCCACGGCAACCCCAAGGGCCAAAACAATAATGATCCACCCCCCATAATGCTGCATGGCTTCGCTGAATGCGATTAGGATTCGCGTAATTAAAGGCAGTTTTTGCCCAAAATCCGCAAAAAGCGAACTAAATTTCGGGACGACAAATATAAGTAAAAAAATAACGGCCAATATGCCCATACAAAGAATAAATACCGGATAAGTTAAAGACATTTTGATTTTTGAACGAAGCGCGTTTTGCTGAGTTTGATAATCCGCAATACGCAAGAGTGATTCTTCCAAATGGCCGGTCGCTTCCCCTGCCTGTATAAGAGCGGTATCAAAAATTGAAAAAACGGTGGGGTATTCTGCGAGGGCCGATGAAAGAGGCTGGCCTTGGCTAACGGTGCTTTTTATTCTCTCTAAAACAACTCTGAACCTGGCCTCTCCCGTTTGTTCCGTTAAAACGGAAATGGCTTGCAGCATCGGAACCCCGGATTTGACCAGCTGTCCAAGTTGACGGTAAAAGGTAATGACTTCGCGCGGTTTTAATTTCTTTGTGACAACGGCCCGTACTTTTTTGACATGGGGATTCCCCTCTTCAACCACGGCCACAGGGAAAAGACCCAGTTCATTAATCTTATCGATGGCATCGTCTTGTGACTGCGCCGCGATAATTCCTTCAACTGTTTGTTCAGGGCCTTTTTTTGCACGATATTTAAACTTTTTCACTTAATCCTTTCTCCCGGCAAAACCGTTCGATCCGCAATCGATCACCGCTTGCAATCGCTAAAAACGTCGCGGCCGCGATATACCCGTATTCCGAATCCTCCGGTTTCTCGGCCAAAGGACTTTGGCGAACGACACGACTGATCGCTTCAATCATTCCATCTCCGTCGGGAAGATCCATTTGAATTTCAATCATGATTCCTACGGCCAGTCCTTCAGGAGTAAGAAATGCGATTCCGCTGGCGCTTAAATCTTCACTTTGGGCTTTTTTGCCGCGGCGCAAATATTCCTGCTGCTTTTTTTCTTCTTCGTCTTTTTGAACAATATGATATTTGACAGGTATTTTCACTTTGACGCGAGGGTAGCTTCTTCGTTCACTAAACCCCGAAGGTTGAGCCGATGTGATGGTGGACACCAATATTCCTTGCTTTTCTTCATAAGCTGAGTCAACTGCAACCGCGTGGAAGTCTGCTTCATCGTGAGGTGTAATTTGCAGGATTTCCTCAGGCGTTGTAAATCCTTCCAAGACCTTTCTCCATCCGTCCTGCCGAAGAGTGGTCATCCCAAGTTCCATCGCTTTGGCTTTAATTTGTTCCGAAGGAGTGCGTCTGAAAATGAGTTTACGGATTTGAGGAGTCACTAAAAGAAATTCATGGATTGATGTACGGCCTGAAAATCCCGTGCCATGGCATTCATCACAGCCATGTCCTTGATAAATTTGGAAATTCATATGAGGTAATTTTAATTCTCTGACGATGCGGTCCTTAATTTCCGGCAGTACGTCATGATTTTCTTTTTTGCAATGAGGACAAATGACACGGACAAGACGCTGCGCGATAAAAACGATAACACTGGAGGCAACTAAAAAGGGCTCAACACCAATATCTAACAATCGAGTAGCCCCGCTGGCAGCATCATTAGTATGGAGTGTGGACAACACCAGATGACCGGTCAAGGCAACACGAATGGCGATATCCGCTGTTTCCAGATCGCGGACTTCTCCAACCATCATGACGTCCGGATCATGCCGTAGCATGCTTCGAAGTCCCCGCGCAAAATTCAGCCCAATTTCGGGATTAACTTGGAGTTGCGTAATTCCTTCCAGTTCATATTCCACCGGATCTTCGATGGTAATAATTTTTCGCTCATTGGTATTAATCGATTGAAGTCCGGCATAAAGGGTTGTGCTTTTCCCGCTGCCGGTCGGCCCTGTCACAAAAATAATGCCGTGAGGTTTTTCCACAAGTTCCTTAAAAGTTTTAAGATTGGTGGAATGAAAACCAAGATTTTCCAATTTAACAATCATATTGCTCGGAAGAATACGGATGACCATACTTTCGCCATGCGGCGTGGGAATCGATGAGATTCTTAAATCAAGATTCTGATTTTGAGTTTTTACGCGCGCCTTTCCATCTTGTGGAAGGCGCCGCTCGACAATATTCAGATTCGCCATGATTTTGACGCGGGAAATAATCGCCATAAAAAACTTTTTCATTTCCGGCGGGACCCGCTGCTCATGAAGTTCCCCGTCAATGCGATATCGCAATCGCACCTTCCCCCGGTAAGGTTCCAGATGAATATCGCTGGCCCGCTTTTTGTAGGCCTCAAGAATAATTTGATTCACAAGCTGAACCACGGAAGGCGCATCGACCAGACGGCCGATATCTTCGAGGTCTTCTGTTGCGGAAACAGAAGATGGGATTTCTTCCACTGTCTGCGCTTGCGTTAAAATTTTCTCCACCGTATCAGCCGCCAACCCATAATGGCGATTGATCATTTCTTCAATGTCTTTTTCCAAGGCAAGCACAGTATCAATTTCATATCCCAGGCTGAAACGGATTTCATCGATTGTATTCACATCCATAAGTTTGGAGATAGCGATTGTCAATTTCCGATTTTGTAATTTGACGGGAAAGAATTTGTAATAAGTAGGAAATTTGATGGGTACTTTGCCCAAAACTGCGGGATCTATAGAAACGGTTTTTAAATTGACGTGCGGAACACCCAGACTTTTGGAATAAATTTTCAGCATTTCCTGCTCTTTGATTAATCCCAATTTCACCAAAAGCTGGGAAAAAGAGCTTTCGGAAGCTTCGGCCTCTTGAAAAACACGGTCCAGTTCGGCCTTAGGCACACTGCCTGATTCCAACAGGATCTTATAACCGGTTTTTTCCATGGGCGTATTCATGGCAAAACCTACCGTGGACTCCTTCCAATAAGGTAAAATTCTTGGCTGCCCAATTTGTCGTAAACACCGGCAATGACCTTGATGCAATCCGCCACCGCATCTTCCGTAGGAACAAACTCACCTTTCTTACCGGTGAAAGCCTCGGCCACGGTAAACGGTTGTGTCATGAAATTTAGAAGTTTTTCACCGCGTTTGTAGTCCGTTTGGTCTTCTTTCGGAATTTCTTCAAGACCAACGACTTGGACGATACGGCGCAGTGAATTGTATTTTGCGAAAAGTGAAATGAGTTTTTGGCTTACATCGTAATGCTTTTGACCGATGACGCGCGGATCCAAAAATGAAGAAGAACTCAAAAGAGCGTCGATGGCAGGGAAAAATCCGCGCTGGGCCAAATCACGGGAAAGCGCAAGCACCGTATCCAAGCAGCTGAAAAGCGCCACCACCGCAGGGTCCGTCATATCGTCGGCAGGGACGTAAACCGCTTGATAAGAAGTAATCGATCCGCCGCCCGGAATGGAACGAATTCTTTCTTCGACAGAATTCACTTCCGAAGCCAAAGTCGGCTGATAACCTGATTCTCCAGGAACGCGTCCAAGAAGAGTTGAGATTTCCTGTCCTCCCTGCACAAATCGAAATACATTGTCCATGAAAAGCAAAACGTCTTTATTTTTCTCGGCCAAATCCTCGGCCAGTGTAATTCCCGTATTCACACATTCGTAACGAGCGCCTGGCGGTTCATTCATCTGACCGAAAACGAGTTTTACTTTACTCAGAAGATTGTTGTCTTTTAATTCATTGTACAAATCGTTACCTTCACGAATACGTTCTCCAATTCCTGTGAACACGCAGCAACCGCTGTGTTTTTTGACAATATTATTGATAAGCTCCAAAATGACGACGCTTTTGCCGCAGCCGGCTCCCCCAAGAACTCCGGTTTTACTTCCCTTGACCAGCGGGAACAAAATATCAATAAATTTAATCCCGGTTTCCAAAACCTCCGGCTTTTCCGCAAATTTACTGCGGGTATTAAAAACTTCTTCGCGGGGCGGACGGCGAATGACTTTAAATTCTGTGGAAGTCAAAGGCCCTTGGCTATCGATTGGCTCTCCAAAGACATTGATAATACGCCCAAAAAGATCGTCGCCAACACGTATGTTCACCGGCTTGCGGGTATTGATCGCCACTGAATTAAGCTGAAGATTAAGAGTGTCCGAAAGCGAAATGCAGCGCACGTCATTTTTACCAAGATGTTCTGCAACCTGCAAAATAACTCGGCGTTTATCAATGGCCGTCGCTTCAAGCACCACATAGAGAGCTGGGATATCACTGACACGCTCAAAACGGACGTCGACCACCGGCCCGCGGACTCCAATAATTCGTCCGAGGCAAACAGGTTCTTGAACTTTTACGACTGGTCCGCTCATTTTTACCTCAACGCTTTCGACAAATTCTTGACGAGGTAAACACCTCGCGCATGGCTTTATTTAAATCACCGCGGCCTGCTTTTTTAAAAGAAAGCACTAAGCCCTTTTTTTCTTTAGAAAGACCTTCCATGGCGGATTCAAGCTGCTGGGCCTGCGCAGCCGCTTCAGCAAGGAGAGAATCTGAAATCATTTCAAACAGCCGGCACGAAACCCAAATATCTGCAAGCACTTTCATCAGGCCATCGATACTGGACTCCGCGATAAACTTTTGGCTGCGCGAAAAAGCCGGTAGAATCGCTCCCCCGCTTTCTTTTTCATCCTCCGGAGCCGCCAGCAATTCTTCGGCAGGCAGCAATTTCACGGACCGCGGCTTCAAAATATTGAAGCTTTTTGCCCAAACATAAACGCAAATGGCTTTGCCGGATTCGCCGCTCATAATGCGGTCGATCAAATAGTCACGGACTGCGAGGGCCACCTGATAACGCCCCGTTTTTTCGATATTGTCATAAACTTTTGCCAGCTTAATTCCCAAAGACCGCATACGGTCAGCCCCGCGATAACCGACACAGACAACCTGTGCATGGGGATTTTTTTCGAGTTCGCGCGCCGCTGCCGAGCAAACTTTAGAATTCAATTGCGCCATAAAACTTGATTCGGAGGTGATCACAACAAG
Organism: Candidatus Omnitrophota bacterium; assembly: GCA_016196555.1. Taxonomy (GTDB): domain Bacteria; phylum Omnitrophota; class Omnitrophia; order Omnitrophales; family Aquincolibacteriaceae; genus JACPXK01. Next base: position 36,371 of record JACPXL010000022.1, read on the forward strand.
GTCCATACCCGTATAATTATTGCGCACCAAAGGACAGTCGGTTTCAACCGATTCGAGCATATTGAAAAAAATGAGAAAGAGTTCCAAAAATTTGGCGAAATCCTCTTTCTGCTGGGCAAAACTGAAGAAACGGTTCGTCGAAACGTCCTTGAGAATACTGATAATTTCAAGGATGGCTTCCACATCGTCCAAATCTCCTTTAATACGTGCTGTTCTACCCATGAGATTTCGTCCTCATCTCCTTTTAAAGTTCCTGTTTTGCCTTTTCGGCGGCATCCCGCACATAATTGGCAAGGCTTCCGTCCAGAATCAAAGTTCCAAAAAGCAGAACAATACCCGCGATCACCGTGGTATCGACTCTTTCCTCAATCGTAACAGCCCGATTAAGTTTTTGCGTCATTAAGGCTAGAAGTTTATCATTGTCCTCCTTACTCAATGGAAATGCGGTCCGGACCGTTAATTTGTCCACATTGGAACCAACGCTCGATAGATCAAAATCCTTGCCGCGGTCAAAAAACTCTTTAATCAATGAAACATGCAGTACCGTACAAGTCTTTGGGCTTAAGGCGGATCCCACCAACTCTGCGGCTGTATCAATCATTTTGCGGCTCAGTTCTTGTTCAATTTTTTTATAGGCTTCGTCGGTTGATGCCCGCGCTTTATTTATGATTTCTTCCGCCTGGGATTTTGCGCTTTTGACCATGTCATCTTTTTTGGAGCGCATTTCATCCATGGCATCTGATTTCAATTTGTCGACAATTTTAACAGCTTCTTCCTTTTTCTGAACATACTCTTTCTCTGCGCCCTCAATTTTCTGAGTCAGGTCCTTTTGCTTTTTCAAAAGGTCCTGATACACCCCTTCTAAGCGTTTCAAAGCGCTCTCAGTGTCACTATAAAAAATCTTCTTCAGAAAAAGAATCAGCCCCGTAAAAACGATCAGGTTCAAAATTACAATTTGCACAATCAACATAACTAAGCTCCTTACCCCCTAGGGGTTATTCGATTATGCTCCAGATCCAAACAATTGGAATATAACCAAAAGCGAAATCACCGAAGTTGCCTCGGCAAAAATTAACATTAAAATGACTCCCAAATAGATTTTTGGAGCGGCCGATGGATTTCTTCCTAATGCCTTGACTGTGGCAAATCCCACAACAGCAATAACCAAAGCCGGCCCTAAAACAGCCGTCATCATCACTCCTACAAGCATCATCGCGTGTGAATCCATGGCTTCTCCTTTCTTTATTACGACTAAGCGACTTCCACTTCGTCTTCTTCTTTGGGTCCGCGGCTCTTGATATCCGCCACAAAAAATTGAACCGCATCTTTGACGCGGCGTTTAATTTCATCCGTCAAATCTTTAAGTTCACGAATGAGCGGAATCAGAGTTGGGTCACGTTTCATTGTGAAATCTTTCAGCCCTGCCTGAAATTCTGCCACTTGTTCTTTCGTAAGTTCATTAAGCAGTCCTTCATTTTTTCCGAAAAAAGTCATGATTTGAACTTCGATAGAAACCGGATTACTCGCCGGCTGCGTAAGAAGTGCCTGCAGAATTCTTCCTTGTTCCAGTTTGGAACGCATTTCATCCGATTGACCGCCAGTTTGGAGTTTACTGACACGCAGCAATTCTTTAAATTGAATGAATTCCAAACGTAAAGATTTGGCAACTGCCTTCATGGCTTTCCATTGCACACGGCTTCCAACACGTGAAACGGAAAGACCGACGTCTACGGCCGGGCGGAATCCTTCATTGAAAAGCGGCATACTTAAAAAGACTTGCCCATCGGTCATGGAAACAAGATTCGTCGGAACATACGCCGTCAAATCTCCTTCCAACAATTCAACCACCGGAATAAATGTCATGGATCCTCCCCCATGAGCTTTATCGAATCGGGCCGCCCGTTCAATCATGCGGGAGTGGAGATAAAAAATATCTCCGGGATAAGAGTCGCGTCCTGGCGGGACTTGCATCAAAAGTGACAACTCACGGTAAGCCCAAGCATGTTTAGTAAAATCATCAAAACCGACAAAAACATGCTTGCCTTGATACATGAAATACTCTCCGATGGAACAGGCTGCATAGGGCGCCAAATATTGCTGGCCAGGCGAGGTATTGGCTGTAGCTGCCATAATAACCGTATAATCAAAACATCCCTTGTCTTTAAAAATATCGACCACGCGGCTAAGCGCTGATCGGGTTTTGCCGATCGCGCAATAAATGCAAATAACATCCTTTCCTTTTTGATTGATCATGATGTCGGTGAGAATGGTTGTCTTCCCAGTCATTTTGTCGCCAAGGATCAAAGATCTTTGTCCTTTGCCCAAAGGCAGCATGGTATCGACAAGTTTAATGCCGGTTTCCAGGGTATCCGACAATCCCTGCCTATCCATAATGGCGGGAGCCTGGTTGAAGTATGGAATGTATTTGTCTTGTTTGATGGCGCCGATCCCATCCAAGGGTTCGCCAAGAGGATTGATAATCCGGCCGATGAAATTATCTCCGACTGGCATGTTAAATGGTTCCAAAGTCGCTACAACTTGATGGCCCGGCGTGACCGGCTCATGCTCTTTGACAATTAGAACTTGGGCGGTTTCAGTGTCAAAACCCATGATGATGCCTTCAGTGCCGTAACCAAATCTGATTAATTGTCCGAGAAAGCAATTCTGCAGACCGATGACCTGGGAGATACATCCGCTGGACGCTTTAACTATGCCGTATTCTTTATACTTTAATTCACCCATGCCGCGTCAACATCCCTATGCTGCCTTGCTGTTGGGTTGAGGTTCGTTAGTTACTGGAGGTGTTGAAGCAGCCGCACGTGCGGCCTTTGGTTTTTTAGCCGACCATCGGTTTTCCTGCAATTTCACAAGCCATGTGGAATAGAACAATGCGGAGAGGATAAACAAGAACCCGATGATACCGAGAATAATCCACCATGTGGTGGACAAGTCCGGCGTAAACCCTAAACGCAAAATGTCGACAACTTTTGAAAGTTCTTTGACGGCCTGTCGGATTTTGTCGAATTCGTCCAATTCACGCTTAAGAGGAATCTCGAGCAGTAAATCCTGCAATTCTTTAATCTTCTGTTCCACCAACTCAACACGTTCAGAATTCAGAATGAACGCGCGAATGCGCTCATCGATATTCTCGGAAGACGCCACTTCCTGCTGTAATTTTAAAACGGAGTCGATGGTTTCATAAATAAAATCGCTGCTTTGTTTGGCAAATGCTTCATAAGCACTCTGGGCGAAATGCTGCAGCATTTTATCGGTTTGCTTTCGAAGAAATTCCAATTCGGATTCTTGAATGTACCAAATATCTTTTAAAACAATTTCATATTTTTTTGCTTCTTTGGGAGCGAAAGTATCATTTTTTTGAATGATGTAGCGGCTTTGCGGTTCGTCATACAAAATCCCGAAATCCAGTTTATCAACCACATCTGCGGCAATAATTCCCTTCGGAAGCAAGGTCCGGACTTCCATTGAAAGTTCTTTTGATGAAGGATTTTTTGCGTTGACAATAAATTTCACTGTTCGTAAACCGGTTGTCTGTTCACTTTTTAATTCTCTCATCGACGTAAGAGATGAGATTTCTCTTTTGATTTCACTCACCATTGTCGTGTGGGCGCGGTACATTTCGATTCGCTGCTTGATCCCAATCGCCTTGCTTTGGTCCGTTTCAATCGAGGCAATTCGTTCCATGATTTTTTCGTGAAACATCCGGCTCGTTTCCTCATACTGGGTGCCTTGCAAAGTCGTCACATTTTTTTCCAACTGGGATTTAAGGTCGGCCAAAACCTCATCCGAAACGGTCCAAACATTTTTTACATGGATGATAATGGTGCGGGCTTCTTTGGGAGCCAATTCCACATCTTGAAATAGCTGATAACTTTTGTGTTCTTGGTCAAATTTGATGTTCATTCCCGCCTTATCGATAATATCCTCAGGAAGAACCTCTGGAGGGAGGGTATGGCTGATTTGGGTATTCAATTTCTGAGTTTCTGAGGGGTTAATGGCAAGAATCTTTATTTTTACGTTTTCTGCAGCGTTTAAAGGAATAGCTAACAGAAGGATACTAAAAGTGTATAACCCTAGTATTTTGAATAACTTAAGACTATATTTAGCGTTTTCCATAGCCCATTCACCCGAGTAAATAATAACATATAACGTAGCATTTTGCATGAATTTATAGCATTTTTTTTCATTTTATCTACTTAGCACCTTCTTTATAGTATTTATGGTCAAAAAAAGGGGTAAAAGAGGATTATTCGATCCAAGCCTGGACCACAGCACTAGGGGCTCGTCCTTCTTCTTTGAGCTCTTCTTTAATGTTCATGGCATCTTTAATGGCCAGCAAGTAAGATTTCAACTCTTCGAGTTTGCTGTCCACAACCGGCCGATACGCACCCTCTTCGGCCGTAAGTTTTTCAACTTGAGAACCCACGATTCCGATAGATTCCGCACTCTTATTCACGGCTTCCACAAGGGTGTTAATCAAATCTGCAGCAACCTCTCCTTCACCCGTAGCTTTCTCTTCAACTTGTGCGCTTACATTTTTCAAATCTTCAAGCAAGCTCTTAAGACGATCGACTCCTGCGGCGATTGACTCATGTCCACCCTCCGCTCCAACTTCAGACCGCATATCTTGAACTTCTTGTAAGATCGTCGCTGCCGTACCATCAAGATTTGCCAAAGTATCGGGAAGACCTGCGATCTTTCCAAATAATGTTGTCGTTGAAGTTTTAGTATCGGTTGAACTCCCAATTTTTCCGTCAATTCCTTTCAATCTGCCGAACACTGACGAAACTGTTCCCGCATCGGTCGTTAATCCGAGCAGCGACTTGACATCATTGGCCAAGGCCTTATTCGCTGCAATTCTTCCGAAGAGTGTGGATGCGGTTGATAAATCATTGTTGGATCCTAAGGCCGCTTTCATTTCATCCAATTTTGTAGCAAGACTCGCAGTCGAACTACTCGTGGAGAGCGTAGAAACAATGGCATTAACTTCTGCTATTTTCCCAAACAAAGTGTTTGCCGTTGATAAATCGGTGTTTGTTCCCATCATCGTGTTGATCGTCTGGGTTGCCGTAAGTGTTGTCGTAAGATTGGTCGCTATGGCATCAATGCGTCCACTCAACGTTTTAATGTCATCCCATTTAATTCCTGTAGTACTCATTTTTGAAATATCAACCCAATTGATATGGGATTGGGTCTGTCCCGCTATATCAGTCCAATTCATCCCTGCGCCGGTCATGAGCGCCAGATCATTCCAGTTCACTCCACCTTTCGACATTGATTGAAGGTCAGTCCAATTCACGCCCGCGGTTGAAAGCACTGCGATATCCGACCAATTCACGCCTGCTTCTGATAAGCGGTCGATTTCAGCCCAATTAATTCCGGCTCGTGAAAGGGCCTGAATATTGTCCCAATTGACATTGATCTTTGACATCGCGGAAAGATCAGAC